>NZ_JAVRHI010000268.1:0-40383 GCF_034105845.1 Streptomyces sp. CRN 30
GGCGTCGGCCGGGGCGGGGCCACCGGCGGGGACGGAGCCGGGGGGTCCGCGGCCCGCGCCGCCACGGGACCCATGGCGTACCCGGGGCCCGCGGCGAGGGCGAGCGATGTGACGACACAGGCCGCGACGTACGCGGACGCCGGTCGTGTCCTGCGGGTCCACTGCTGCTGTGGGGCCATGGGTGCTCCTCCCCGACGTCGCGGCTCCGTGCGCTCGCGCGGTCCGCGTCAGCCGGTCACTTACTGACACCCAGTCATATGATCAGCCCCACCACCAACCGGAGCTAGTGCCTTCGGGTGGTCCGGTCGCCCGCACGGGTGAGCGGGGGCGGCCGGCGGCTTCCGTCCGGCAACAGGAAAAGCGGGCCGTGGCTGACGCACGGCCCGCTGAGGTGGTGCGGTCACCGGCCGGAGACGCCCCGGCCCCGCCGGTACAGGAGTGCTCCGCCCGCGAGCAGCGCGGCGCTGACCGCGGAGGCCGTGAACAGCCCCTCGCCGGCACCGGTCTCCGCCAGGACCGGCGCCGGGGCCGGAAGCGGGGCCGGAGCCGGCGGGGCGACGGTCGGCCGCCCGGGCGAGGACGACGACGGACGGTACGACGGCTCGCTCGGCGAGTCGTCGGGGCCCTCGGCTTCGTCGCGGTCCTCACGGTCCTCACGGTCGTCCGGGCCGTCGGGGCGGTCACCCGGTTCCTCGTCCGACGGGCCGTCCGACGGCGGGTCGACCGGATCCGGTGGTGCGTCGTGAGGCGGACGCGGGGTGTCACCGTCGTCGTCCGGCGCCCCGTCGTGATCGCCCGGGTCGTCCCCGTACCCCTTCGGCGACTCGTCGTGGTCCGTCGACGGCGTGGACGGCTCCCGGTCGTCCCCCTCCGGCGGAGCGTCGTGCTCCCGCGACGACGGCGCCTCGTCGCGTCCATCCGGCGGGGCATCGTGCTCCCTCGGCGGCGGGGCGTCGTGCTCCCTCGGCGCTTCCTGCTCACGCTTCTGCGAGGACGCCTGCTGCTCCTTCCGGGGCGCTTCCTGCTTCTCTCGCGGCCCCTCCTGTTCCTTCCGCGGCCCCTCCTGTTCCCTCGCCGGCCCTTGAGGTCCCTTCGGCGGCACATCGTCGTGGGCCTTCGGCGGCGCTTGCCGTCCGTTCGACGACGGCGGCGGCCCGTCATCCCGCCGCGTCTCCCGCGGCCCCTGCTGCCCCTGCGGCTCCCGCGGCCCCTCGTGCTCCACCGGCCCGTCGGCGCAGCCGTTGCCGAAGGCCGGATTCAGCAGCGCGATGACGTCGATGGTGTTGCCGCAGACGTTCAGCGGGAGGTCCACCGGCAGTTGGGCGGTGTTGCCGGCCAGCACGCCGGGCGAACCCGTGGCCGCTCCGGCCGCTCCCGAGTCCGCGGCGGCCGGGGTGCCGTACAGGGACAGGATGCTCGTCGCGGCCGCCGCCGCGACCATTCCCTTGTTCAGGCTCTGTCGCACTCTCGTGGTCTTCCTGATCGAAGAAGTGGAAGATGTGGAAAAGGCCGGCCTCGGATCCCGTGGTGACGGTCCGAGGCCGGCCATGACACAGCCGGTCGGCTGCTGCGCTACGTCAGTCGTTGACGCACTTGTTGCCGAACGCCGGATTCAGCAGCCCGATGACGTCGATGGTGTTGCCGCACAGGTTCACGGGAACGTGCACGGGAACCTCGACGACATTCCCGGAGATGACACCCGGGGAGCCGGTGGCGCCACCCTGGGTGCCCGAATCGGCGATGGCCGGGGCGGCCACACCCATGACCATGATCGCACCGGCGGCGACAGTAACGCTCTTCTTGAGCATCTCGTCTCTTCCCTTCTTAGCGGTCATGCCTCGATGACGGCCGAAACCGAGCGAGCCCAGCTGGATGACTCGCACCATGACCTGCAGCCTGTAAACGAGGAATAGACAAATCAAGAAACTACGGAACATGTGGCACGAGGGAATTCACTCGAATACTCCGCACCACACCCGATCGGCGCGTTACGAGTCGCCGATCCGGTGCGCGGCCGCGCCACGGTCTCGCGGCATCCGACCACCCGGCCGGGTGCCGCCATGGAAGAAGCCCGGACGGCCGCACGACAACGACGGACCGCCCGGACCGCTCCGGCAGGCTCAGCCGTCCTCGTGGGACGACGACAGGATGTCCAGGTCCGACAGGGTCTCCGACAGCGCGGCGTCCCGGTGTGCCTCGGTGGAGTTCTCAGCGCACTGCTGGTTGTCGTCGGTGGAGATGATCGGGATGTCCTGGAGGGCGATCACACCGACGTTGACGTCTTCGACAGCGACGCACGGCTTGTTCACCGAGCCCTGGATCAGAGACAGCCCCGGGCTCTGGTCGCCCTTGGTCACCTGATTGCCGAACGACGTCCCGGCACCGTTACCGCTGGCCGATGTCGGGCCGGCGTCGTCACTGATGGCAAGCGCCTGGGGCGCCGCCGCCACCGACATACCGATGACAGAGGCGGCGGCGGCCGCGGCGACCATGGCCTTCTTGAGCACTTCGCGTTCCTTTCCTCGTAGCGACGCATGTCCTACGGCCTCATCAACCCGACTCATCATGATTGGTTGCGGGGGTTCACCCAATCGGCCCGCACCGCATCAGTAATTCGTGCCGCTCACTCACTCCGGCCGACGGGGAACGACGTCCTCATCGGCCAACCGGGTGAACGGAAGAAACCAGATTGCCCCCATGCAGTTGATCGGAGTGCTCCGGTGACGGGGTTTCTTTCAGAAAGGACTGGCCAATGATCAAGAAGGTTATTGCCACCGCGGTTCTGGCCGCCTCCGTCGTCGGGGCTTCCGCCGTCGCGGCTCCGCAGGCGATGGCGAGCGATGAGGACAGTGGCCCGGCCGCCGCGAGCGGCAACGCCGCGATGGAGAGTTTCGGCAACGCGAGCACGTACGGCAACATGAGCCCGCAGATCGCGCTGATCCAGGGCTCGTTCAACAAGCCCTGCATCGCGATCAGCGATCTGCCGATCAGCGTGATCGGCCTGCAGGACATTCCGATCCTGTCGTCCGACGACAACATGCAGTGCACCGAGAACTCCACGATGACCAAGCGCGACGGGGCACTGGCGCACTTCCTGGACGACGTGGGCATCCTGGCGTACGAGTCGGAGAACGAGCGCTGATCCTGGTCCCGACGCGTGCCGCAGCGGGCCACCGAGTCGTCCGGTGGCCCGCTGCGCCGCGCCCGGGACGTGCGGCGCCGCGCCCCCGCACCGCTCAGTTCCCGCACAGGCCTCAGTTCCCGTACAGCGCCTCGATCTCCGCCGCGTACGCCTCCGTCACCGCCTGGCGCCTGATCTTCAGGGACGGTGTGAGCAGGCCGTTCTCCTCGGTGAACTCGCCCTCCACCAGCCGGAACCGGCGGATGGACTCGGCGCGGGAGACGGCCTCGTTGGCGAAGTCGACGGCCTCCTGCACGTCGGCGCGCAGGCGCGGGTCGTCGGCCAGCGCGGCGAACGGGGTGTCGGCGGGCATGCCGCGTACCCGCAGCCAGTGGGCGACGTCCTCGGGGTCGAGGCTGATCAGGGCGGCGACGTACGGGCGGTTGTCACCGACGACGACGCACTGGCCCACGGGCGGCCGGCTGCGCAGGCGGTCCTCCAGGACGGCCGGAGGAACGTTCTTGCCGCCGGAGGTGACGAGGAGGTCCTTCTTGCGGCCGGTGATGGTGAGGTAGCCGTCCTCGTCGAGGGCGCCCAGGTCGCCGGTGGCGAACCAGCCGTCGGTGAGGGCGGCGTCCGTGGCCCCGGGGTCGTTCAGGTAGGCGCCGAAGACGATGCCGCCCTTGATGAGCACCTCGCCGTCGTCGGCGATGCGGACCGCGGTACCCGGCACGGGGCGGCCGACCGTGCCCGGGCGGGGCCCCAGGGGCGGCACGAGGGTGGCGGCCGCGGTGGTCTCCGTGAGGCCGTACCCCTCGTAGATGATGATCCCGGCGGCGTAGAAGAACAGGCTGAGTTCACGGTCGAGCGGTGAACCGCCGCTGATGGCGTAGCGGGTGCGGCCGCCGAGCTCCTCGCGGACGCGGCGGAGGACCAGCAGGTCGTACAGGGCCCAGGCGGCGTACAGCCCGGGGCCCGGGCCCTTGCCGCGGCCCAGGAACCGTTCCAGATGGGCCCGGCCGAAGCGGACCGCGACCCGGTGCGCGCGGTCGAAGGAGGCGCCGCGGCCGATGCGCTCGGCGGTGGCGCGGCCCGTGGCGTGGATCCTCTCGAAGAGGTACGGGACGCCGACGAGGAAGGTGGGACGGAACTCCTTCAGCGCGGGCCGCAGTTCGGCGGGCCTGATGCTCGGCCAGTGGCCCAGCTCGATGCGGGCCATCAGGCACGCGATCTGGATCGTCCGGCCGAGTATGTGCGCGAGCGGCAGGAAGAGCAGGGTGGAGGCCACCTCGCCGGTGACCGCCTCGAAGACGGGGTGGAGGAGCTCGACGGTGTTGGCGGCCTCGGCGTGGAGATTGGCGTGGGTGAGCGCGCAGCCCTTCGGCCGGCCGGTGGTTCCGGAGGTGTAGCAGATGGTGGCGGTGGAGCCGGGGGTGAGGGCGGAGCGGCGCCTGGTGACCTCCTCGTCCGGGACGTCGCGGCCCAGGGCGGCGAGTTCGGCCGGCGCGCCGTCGTCCAGCCGCCACACGCGCGGCGGTGCGGCGTGCGCGGCGGTCCCGGTGCGGACGGCCTCCGCGTTCGCCGCGGTCTCCGCGAGCACGAAACGGGCCCCGGAGTCCCGCACGATCCACTCGACCTGCTCGGGCGAGGACGTGGGGTAGACCGGCACGGTCTCGCCGCCCGCCGCCCAGACCGCGAAGTCCAGGACGGCCCACTCGTAGCGGGTGCGGGACATCACCGCGACCCGGCCGCCCGGTTCGAGGCCGGCCGCGATCAGGCCCTTGGCGGTGACGGTGACCTCGTGGGCGAAGCCGGCCGCCGTGACGGGCCGCCAGGTGCCGCCCTCGTGGCGGCGCAGCACCACGGCGTCGGGGGCCTCGGCCGCGTTGGTGAAGGGCAGGTCGGCGATGCTGCCGCCGACCGGGGCCGGCACGAGGGCCGGCGCGCGAGCTTCGCGGACGGTGCCGCGCGCGTCCCGGGCGACCTCCACGGTGGCGCGGCCGGCCAGGTCACCGCGGTGTTTCGCCTGCTTCAGTTCCTTGCGTACGCCCATGACGGCTCCCGGTCGCGGCGGGTGTGCTGACGTGCTGCCGTTGGTACTCGCTCTGCTTACCCGGGAGTCAACTTACCGACGCGTAGGAAAATATCAATGACCGGGGGCCGCCCGGTCCGTCACCCGTTCGGCCCATCGGGGGCGGCCGTTCGGTGAGCGGGCACCGCGCCCGCGGCCGGTCCGGGGCCGCCCGCTGTCACCCGGGCCACCAGCAGGAACGATCGCCGCGGGCGGACGGTACCGGCGAGACCGCCCGGCCGTCCGCCACCTCCCGGGAACGAACGGCCGTACGAGAATGACGTGTGCGGAGAACGGCGAAGAACGGGGGGAAGGTGAGAGGTGCGCCATGGCGTCAGACAGCGAAACGATCACGTGTCCGTTCGACTTCCGCGAGGGCCTCGACCCGGACCCCTCGCTCACGGCCCTCATGGCCCGCGAGGCCATCGCCCGGATCCGGCTGCCGTACGGCGCGAGCGACGCCTGGCTGGTCACCGGGTTCGAGGAAGTGCGGCAGGTGACCACCGACCACCGCTTCAGCCGGGCCGCGGTGGTGGGCTCCGACTACCCCCGGATGACACCGGAGCCCATCGTCTCCCCGGAGTCGATCAACGTGATCGACCCACCGCACAGCAGCCGGCTGAGACACCTGGCCGCCCAGGCCTTCACGCCCCGCCACGTGGCGCGGATACGGCAGGACATCACCCGCCTCGCGGACACCCTCCTCGACGGGATGGCGGAGCACGGGCCGCCGGCCGACCTGGTGCGGCACCTGTCCGACCCGCTGCCCCAGCAGACCATCTTCGAGGCGCTGGGGGTCGCCCACGAGGACCGGTCGCGGCTGCAGCAGTACGCCCACGACCTGCTCGCCACCGGCCCGGACAGCCGCCGCACCGCAGCCGGCGCCAAGGCCGAACTGCGCCGGTACTTCGGTGAACTGGTCCGCCGACGACGCCGCTCCCCCGGCACCGACGTGCTCAGTGTGCTGGCCACCGCGCAGCAGGGGGCGGACGCGCTCGACGACCAGGAACTGACGGTCATGGCCCTGACGCTGATGCTCAGCGGCCAGGACACGGCCACCGTCGAGATCAGCGACATCGTCTTCACCCTCCTCACCCGCCATGAACTGATGCGGCACGTACGGGAACGGCCCGGCACCCTGCCGCGCGTCATCGACGAACTGCTCCGCGTCATCCCCTTCCGCAAGGGGGTCGGCATCCCGCGGGTGGCCCTGGAGGACGTGGAGATGGGGGGCGTACGGATCCGGGCGGGCGACTTCGTCCACGTCTCCTACCTGACCGCCAACCGCGACCCGGGCCACTTCCCTGACCCGGACGTCATCGCCCCGGACCGGGCCCCCGCCTCGCACATGACCTTCGGCTGGGGCGGGCACCGGTGCATCGGCGCGCCGCTGGCCCTGGCCGAACTGGAGGTGGCCGTCGGGCGGCTGCTGGAGCGCTTCCCCGGGCTACGGCTGGCGGTACCGCCGGAGGAGGTGCGCTGGGACACCGAGACGATCCGGCGGTTCCCGCTGGAGCTGCCCGTGGCCTGGTGACCCGGGGCGGCCCGGGGGCGGGGCCGCCGGGCCGCCCCGTCGCGCCTAGCTGACGATGTCCTTCCGGGCGAACCCGCGGAACGCCAGGGCGAACAGCACGAGCGCGTACGTGACGGAGATGGCCGTGCCCTGGATCATCCTGCCCCACTCGAGCTGCGGCTGGACGGCGTCGGTCCAGGCGTACAGCCAGTGCGCGGGCACGAAGTCGCGCCAGTCGCCGAGGGCGGTCACCTCGTCGAGCACCTGGCCCACGATGGTCAGACCCACCGCGCCGCCGACCGCGCCCAGCGGCGCGTCCGTCCTGGTGGAGAGCCAGAACGCGAGCGCGGCGGTGACCAGCTGGGAGACGAAGACGTACGCCACGACGATCGCCAGGCGCTGGGCCGCCGTACCGGTGGACAGCGCCCCGCCGACCGGGAGCTGCAGGGGTCCCCAGCCGTAGGCCACGGTGCCGACGACCAGCGCGACGACCGGCAGCAGCACCATCGCGGCCAGGCTGAGACCGAGCGCGACGACGAGCTTGGACCAGAGCAGGCGGGCGCGCGGCACGGGGGCCGCGAGCAGGTAGCGCAGCGAGGACCAGTTCGCCTCGGAGGCGATCGTGTCCCCGAAGAACAGTGCCACGGGGATGACGAGGAGGAAGCCCGCGGCGGCGAACAGGTTCACCGCCGCGAAGTTGGCCCCCGACACCGTGGCCGTGTCCATCAGGTTCACCCGGTTGTTGTTCCCGCCCGGTGTGCCCCCGACCTGGAAGGCGATCAGGAGGACGACCGGCAGGGCCGCCAGCATCCCGAACATGACGAGCGTGCGCCGGCGCTTCAGCTGGCGTACGAGTTCGACGCGCAGCGGCAGGGTGCGGCCCGGCCGGTAGCCGGGGGCCACCTCGCGCGACTCGGCGAGCGTGCTCATCCGGAACCTCCGATCAGGGTGAGGAAGGCGTCCTCCAGGCGGCGGTGCGGGCCGAGGGACGCGACGGGGACCTCGAGCCGTACCAGCTCGACGAGGAGCCGGGCGGCGGCGGTCGAGTGCGGTACCTCGGTGTCGCCGGCGGCGGGCGCGTCCGCGGCGGGCTCCGCCGGGCCGGCGCCCGGTACGAGCCGCACCAGCAGGCCGCCCTGCGTCCGTTCCGCCGACGCGACGCCCGGCAGGGCCGCGACCTTCTCCACCACCGGGTCGGTGACGCCCGCGGCCAGGCCGACGAGGAGGGTGTCGCCCGCGCCGATGATGTCGCTCACGGCGCCCGCCTGGACGAGTCGGCCGCGCTCCATGACCACCAGGTGCGTGCAGGACTGCTCGACCTCGGACAGGAGGTGACTGGAGACGATGACCGTGCGCCCGGCGGCCGCGTAACGGATCATCACCTCGCGCATCTCGCGGATCTGCGGCGGGTCCAGGCCGTTGGTGGGTTCGTCGAGGATCAGCAGGTCCGGCAGGCCGAGCATGGCCTGGGCGATGGCGAGGCGCTGCCGCATGCCCTGCGAGTAGGTGCGCACCGCGCGGGACAGGGCGTCGCCCAGGCCCGCGATCTCCAGGGCCTCCTCCAGGTGGGCGTCCTCGGCCGGCCTGCCGGTCGCCTGCCAGTACAGCTCCAGGTTCTCGCGGCCGGAGAGGTGGGGCAGGAAGCCCGCGCCCTCCACGAAGGCGCCGACCCGGGAGAGCACGGGGGCGCCCGGCCGGATGGCGTGGCCGAAGACGCGGATCTCGCCGTCGTCCGGCTTGATCAGGCCCATCAGCATGCGCAGGGTCGTGGTCTTGCCCGCGCCGTTCGGGCCGAGCAGGCCCAGCACCTGGCCGCGCTCCACGCGGAAGGACAGGTCCTTGACCGCGTACCGGTCGCTGGACTTCGCGTAGCGCTTGCTCAGACCGGTGATGGTCAGCGGGACCTCGGCCAGGTCCGGGTCGGGGGCGGGCGTGGCGGTGCGGCGGCGGGCCGTCAGCAGCAGGGCGAGCGCCACCAGGGCACCGGCCGGCGGCAGCCACCGGACCCATGCGGGCAGCAGCGCGTCCGCCGTGTCCTCCGCCAGGGCGGCCGGCACCTCCAGGTCACCCTTCAGGGAGACCGTGTACGTCGCCGGGGCGGCCGGGGAGGCGTAGCCGAGGTCGGTGGAGGCCAGGACCAGGCGGAGCCGGTGGCCGTCCTCCACCTCGTGGTCGATCGCCGGGAGGGTGATCGTGACGTCCTTGCCCTCCTTGGCGCCCTCCACCTTGACGGGCTCGACGAGTTGCGAGGGCAGCACGGGCTGGGTGCCGTCCGGGCCGACGTCGTACACCTTCGCGAAGAGGACGGCTTCGTCGCTGGTCGACTTCACGTGCACGGTCGCCGTGGGCGAGCCGGTGATCTGCAGGTCCTCCGTGAAGGGCGCCGACTCGAACGCGGCGAACTGCCCGGGGAAGTCGAGGGAGAGGCTGAAGCCCAGGGAGGAGAGCTGGGAGAGGCCGCCGAGGCCGCCGAGGCCCGGCAGGGAGGAGATGGAGGGCGGGCTGGCTCCCGCCGGATTGTCGAAGCTCTGCTCGCGGCCGGTCAGGGCGATCGGCCGCGTCCCGCCGTCGAGGCCGGGGTACTCGTCCGCGCTCGCGCCGGTCAGCGGCACGGTGCCGTCGCCGTCGGCCCGGCCGGCCTCCCTCGAGACCCGGAAGGCGGGACCGGTGTCGGTGCCCGTCTCGTCCTTGAGGTAGCGGTCGAACCACGCCGTGATCCGGGCCTGGACCCGGTCGGTCTCCATGTCGCCGCCGTCGTGGCCGCCCGCGATCCAGTCGACGTCCACGGGGGCGCCGTTGGCCTCGATCGCCTTCGCCGCGGCGTCCGCCTGGCCGAGCGGGAAGAGGGAGTCCGACTGGCCCTGCAGCAGGAGCGTGGGCACCTCGATGCGGTCGCCGACGGCGGAGGGGCTGCGTTCCTCCAGCAGCTCCACCGCCTCCGCGTCCGGCGTCCCGGACGTGGCGACGCGCTCGTACATCTCGCAGATCCGCGCCTCGAAGTCGTCGCACCCGCCGCCGCTGTTGATGAAGTAGCCGGCCCACAGCTTCTTGAACACGCCGTTCGGGAACAGGGCGTCCGCCAGGTCCCAGTACGTGATCGCGGGCGCGATCGCGTCGACCCGCTCGTCGTGTCCGGCGGCCAGCAGCGAGACCGCCCCGCCGTACGAGGCGCCGGCGACGCCCACGCGCGGGTCGCCGTCCCCGTCGAGCTCGACCTCGGGGCGTTCGGCCAGCCAGTCGACGAGCCGGGAGACGTCGGCGACCTCGGCCTCGGGGTCGTTGAGCCCGATCTTCCCGGTCGACTCGCCGAAGCCGCGGGCCGACCAGGTCAGGACCGCGTACCCGGAGCGGGCGAGGTCCTCCGCCTGCTGCCGCACGTCCGCCTTGCTGCCGCCGAAGCCGTGGGCGAGCAGGACGGCCGGGCGGCGCCCGTCGGAGCCGGCGGTGAAGTACGACGTGTCGATCCTCGCCCCGTCCATGGCCATCACCGCGTCCGCGCGGCGTACCTCGGGCGCGTCGTCCGAGGCGGTGGCCGTCCACACGCCGGCACCGGCGAGCACGGCGACGGCGGCGGCCACCGCGGCGGCCGCCCTGCGACGGGTGCCGGGCCCCCGCCGGGCCGGGGGGTCCCCGTCCGCGCCCCTGCGCGATCCGGGCAGTCGAAGATCCATACGTCAACGGTACGGGCCCCCGTCGGCGGCCGGTCAGCCGCCCGCCCGAACCCCCGCTCCACCTACGGGCGTACGCGCCCCGCCCGCGTACTGCGGACGCGGTATGCCCGCCGGTCGGATCCGGGGTGCGGGCGCGGGCGGCGGGGAGGGCGTGGACCTCCGGCGCGGGGCCGCGGCGGGCGGGGAGTCGTCGCCCGCTGTTCGCTCCTGCCAAAGCGAAGCGGCCGCCCGCGCCGGAGGCAGTCGACAGCCGGGGGCACCCGGGTGCCCCCAGAATTATCGGCAACCATGGACCCTGTCAATATTTTGTCCAGACATTCGGACCACGTCTTGACACCCTTCCTGAGGGACCCTCACGCTGACCGCCATGACGTCGTTGTCACCTCAAGGCTCACTCTCCCGCATCCGGATCGGCTCGGCCCCCGACTCCTGGGGCGTGTGGTTCCCCGACGACCCCCAGCAGGTTCCCTGGCAGCGCTTCCTGGACGAGGTCGCGCAGTCCGGTTACGAGTGGATCGAGCTCGGCCCGTACGGCTACCTGCCCTCCGACCCGGCCGTGCTGGCCGAGGAGACGGCGCGGCGCGGCCTGAAGGTCTCCGCGGGCACCGTGTTCACGGGCCTGCACCACGGCCCGGACGTCTGGGACAGGACCTGGGCGCATGTCGCGGACATCGCCGCGCTCACGCAGGCGATGGGCGCCTCCCACCTCGTCGTCATCCCCTCCTTCTGGCGGGACGACAAGACGGGCGAGGTGCTGGAGCCGGACACGCTGACGGCCGCCCAGTGGCGGCACCTCACCTCACTGACCGAGCGCCTCGGCCGGGAGGTGCGCGAGCGGTACGGGCTGCGGATCGTCGTCCATCCGCACGCGGACACCCACATCGACAGCGAGGAGAACGTCACCCGCTTCCTGGACGGCACCGACCCCTCCCTCGTCTCCCTGTGCCTGGACACCGGCCACTACGCGTACTGCGGCGGCGACAGCGTCAAGCTCATCGAGACGTACGGGGAGCGCATCGGCTACCTGCACCTCAAGCAGGTGGACCCGGAGGTCCTCGCCGAGGTGCGGGCGGACGGCACCCCGTTCGGCCCGGCGGTGGCCAAGGGCGTGATGTGCGAACCACCGTCCGGCGTCCCGGCGTTGGAGCCCGTACTGGCGGCCGCGCAGAAGCTGGACGTGGACCTGTTCGCCATCGTCGAACAGGACATGTACCCGTGCGAGCCGGACCGGCCGCTGCCGATCGCGCAGCGCACCCGGGCGTTCCTGCGGTCGTGCGGGGCATAGCCGCCCGGTCGCCCTCGACCGTCAACAGGGCCCTCGCGTACGTCACTCGCAGCGATATGTCTCGTGTGTCACAAAGAGAACTCTTCTGTCACACATGTCACGCCTGAGCGGCTCTTGGGTCACATCCGCTCCACAGCTGATTTCCCATGGTCGTCCTGGGCCGTTGAG
This sequence comes from Streptomyces sp. CRN 30, assembly GCF_034105845.1. Classification (NCBI taxonomy): domain Bacteria; kingdom Bacillati; phylum Actinomycetota; class Actinomycetes; order Kitasatosporales; family Streptomycetaceae; genus Streptomyces; species Streptomyces sp. CRN 30. The sequence continues at coordinate 11,830 of NZ_JAVRHI010000268.1, forward strand.
GGGAACAGCCTTTGTGATCGCCGGCGCAGCGCCCCGGCTCACCCGACGGCCGGCCCCGGCCGCGACCGCGGCGCGCGCGAGGAGGTGCCTTCCATGACCGACCGCCTCTGGTCCTACAAGGAGATCGCCGCCCACATCCGCGTACAGCCCGAGACCGTGCGCTCCTACCGCAAGCACGGACTCCTGCCCCCGCCCGACCACGTGGAGGCGGGAAGACCCTTCTGGTACGCGGACACGGTCCGCGCCTGGGTCGCCTCCCGCCCCCGGAACCGCGGACGCAGAACCGATTGACCCGGCCGGCTGCCGACGGCCCCGCCCCCGCGCACCGGTCGACGCACGGGGCGGGGCCGGGCGGACCCGGTCGTTCTCCTCGGCTAGCTCCACGGCTCGACGACCGTGACACCTGCCCCCGGCGCCGTCCCCATCGCCTCCAGTGCGGCCGGGGCCGCGTCCAGCCCGATGGCGGAGGTGACGAGGAGGTCGGGGCGCAGCACGCCGGCCCGTACCAGCTCCAGCAGGGGCGGGTAGGCGTGGGCCGCCATGCCGTGACTGCCCAGGAGTTCGAGCTCCAGGGCCACGGCGCGGGGCATGGGGACCGGGGTGGTGCCCGACGGTGAGGGGAGCAGGCCGACCTGGACGTGGCGGCCCCGGCGGCGCAGGCCGTTCACCGAGGCCGCGCAGGTGGCGGGCGAGCCGAGCGCGTCCAGCGAGAGGTGGGCGCCGCCGCCGGTGAGGTCGCGCACGGCCGCGGCCGTGTCCGGCACCCGCGAGGCGTCCACGCACGCGGCGGCCCCGAAGGTCCGGGCCAGTTCCAGGGCGCGCGGTGAGACGTCGACCGCGACGACGCGTGCGCCGGAGGCCGCCGCGATCATCACCGCGGACAGTCCGACCCCGCCGCACCCGTGCACGGCCACCCACTGGCCGGCCGCCACCCGCCCCTGCGCCACCACCGCGCGGAACGCCGTGGCGAACCGGCAGCCCAGCGAGGCCGCCGTACCGTGCGACAGCTCGTCCGGCACGGCCACCAGGTTCACGTCGGCGTGCTCCAGCGCCACGTACTCGGCGAACGAACCCCAGTGTGTGAACCCGGGCTGCGTCTGCCGCTCGCACACCTGCTGGTCGCCCGCCACGCAGGCGGGGCAGGTGCCGCAGGCGCAGACGAAGGGCACCGTGACCCGGTCCCCGGGCCGCCACCGCGCCACTCCGCTCCCCACCGCGGCCACCTCTCCGGCCAGTTCGTGCCCGGGCACGTGCGGCAGCGCGACGTCCGGGTCGTGCCCCTGCCAGGCGTGCCAGTCGCTGCGGCACAGCCCCGTGGCCTCGACCCGCACCACGACGCCGTGCTCGGCGGGGGCCGGATCGGCGACCTCGCGCACCTCGGCCGGCTCCCCGAACCCCTCGAACAGCACCGCACGCATACGTCCTCGCCTCCGCCTCGCCCTCCACCCTCCCCCGCCACTCCTTGGTTAATACCCCCTAGGGGTATAGTCTGGAGGCGTGGGAGGGGAACTCCTGAACCGTCGGGCCCCTTCCGCCCCCGTACCACCACGCACCACCACCCGACAGACATCCACGCCCCACGCCCCGAGGAGAACGCCATGACCGGCCAGACCGACACACCGGGTTCCGTCACGACCGTCTACAAGGTGAGCGGGATGAGCTGCGGGCACTGCGAGGGCGCGGTGTCCGGCGAGATCTCCGAGATCCCCGGCGTCGGCTCGGTGAAGGCCGTCGCCGCGACCGGCGAGGTCACCGTGGTGTCCGCCGCCGCCCTCGACGAGGCGGCCGTGCGCGCCGCCGTCGACGAGGCTGGCTTTGAACTCGTCGGCAAGGCCTGAGCGCCCACTCCGGACGACCCCAATGGGAGCACCTATGACCAGCACCACCGTGGAGGCACCCGCGCACGACCCCCGCCGTCGGATCGAGCTGACGATCGGCGGAATGACCTGCGCGTCCTGCGCGGCCCGCGTCGAGAAGAAGCTCAACCGCATGGACGGCGTCACCGCCACCGTCAACTACGCGACGGAGAAGGCGCGGGTCGCGTACCCCGAGGACGTCGAGGTCGCCGATCTGATCGCCACCGTGGTGAGGACGGGCTACACGGCCGAGGAGCCACCGCCGCCCGCTCCCCCCGAGGACAGTGCCGCCCCCGCGGACGGCCGGGCCGCCACGGAGGACCCCGAACTCGCCGCCCTGCGTCAACGGCTCACGGTCTCAGCACTCCTCGCCGTCCCCGTCGTGCTGCTGGCGATGGTCCCGGCCTGGCAGTTCGACAACTGGCAGTGGCTGTCCCTGACGCTCGCCGCGCCGGTCGTCGTCTGGGGCGGGTACCCGTTCCACCGGGCCGCGTTCACCAATGCCCGGCACGGCGCCGCCACCATGGACACCCTGGTCTCGGTCGGCACCCTGGCCGCCTTCGGCTGGTCCCTGTGGGCCCTGTTCTTCGGCCACGCGGGCATGCCGGGCATGCGGCACGGCTTCGAGTTCACCGTCTCCCGCACCGACGGCTCCTCGGCGGTCTACCTGGAGGTGGCCGCCGGCGTCGTCACCTTCCTCCTCCTCGGCCGCTACCTGGAGGCCCGCTCCAAGCGCAGCGCCGGTACGGCCCTGAAGGCGCTGCTCGAACTGGGCGCCAAGGACGTGGCCGTCCTGCGGGACACCGGAACGGGCGTCCGTGAAGTACGGATCCCGGTCGCGCGGCTGGCCGTCGGCGACCGGTTCGTCGTCCGGCCCGGCGAGAAGATCGCCACCGACGGCGTGGTCGTCGAGGGCTCCTCGGCGGTCGACGCCTCCCTGCTGACCGGCGAGTCCGTACCGGTCGACGTCGCGGTCGGGGACGCCGTCACGGGCGCCACCGTCAACGCGGGCGGCCGGCTCGTCGTGGAGGCGGCCCGGGTCGGCGCGGACACCCAGCTCGCCCGCATGGCCCGGCTGGTGGCGGACGCGCAGAACGGCAAGGCCGAGGTGCAGCGGCTGGCCGACCGGATCTCGGCCGTCTTCGTGCCGGTCGTCATGGTGATCGCCCTCGGCACGTTCACCGTCTGGGCCGCCGTCACCGGTGACCTCACCGCCGCCTTCACCGCGGCCGTCGCCGTCCTGATCATCGCCTGCCCGTGCGCGCTGGGCCTCGCCACCCCGACCGCGCTGATGGTCGGCACGGGCCGCGGCGCCCAGCTCGGCATCCTCATCAAGGGCCCCGAGGTGCTGGAGTCCACCCGCCGCGTCGACACGGTCGTCCTGGACAAGACCGGCACGGTCACCACCGGGCACATGACGCTCCGAGGTGTGCACGTCGCCGAGGGCGCGGCCGAGGAGGACGTACTGCGGCTCGCGGGCGCCCTGGAGCACGCCTCCGAGCACCCGATCGCCCGGGCCGTCGCGGCGGGCGCCCAGGAGCGCGTGGGCACCCTGCCGCCGGTCGGGGACTTCGTGAACACCCCCGGACGCGGCGTGCACGGCCGCGTGGAGGGCCACGAGGTCACCGTGGGCCGCCCGGGGACCGGGCCGCTCCCCGAGGCGCTCACCCGGGCCGTGGAGGCCGCCGGGGCCGCGGGCGAGACCGCCGTCGTCGTCACCGTGGACGGGACGGCCGCCGGTGTCCTCACGGTCGCCGACGCGGTCAGGGACAGCAGCGCGGAGGCCGTCCGGCGGCTGCGCGCCCTCGGGCTCACCCCGGTGCTGCTGACCGGGGACGCCGAGCGGGTGGCCCGCTCCGTGGCCGGCGCCGTCGGGATCGACGAGGTGATCGCCGAGGTGCTGCCCGCGGACAAGGTGGCCGTGGTGCGCCGGCTCCAGGGCGAGGGGCGGAGCGTGGCCATGGTCGGCGACGGGGTCAACGACGCCGCCGCGCTGGCCGCCGCCGACCTGGGGCTCGCCATGGGCACCGGCACGGACGCGGCGATCGAGGCGAGCGACCTGACGCTGGTCCGCGGTGACCTGCTGGTGGCCGCGGACGCGATCCGGCTGGCCCGCAGAACGCTCACCGTCATCAAGGGAAACCTGGTCTGGGCCTTCGGTTACAACCTGGCGGCGCTGCCGCTCGCCGCCGCCGGACTGCTGAACCCGATGATCGCGGGGGCCGCCATGGCCTTTTCGTCCGTATTCGTAGTGACGAACAGCCTTCGCCTCCGGGCATTTTCCTGACGGCTACGTAAGAGTGCCTCTGGAGTCCAACGGCAGCCTCACATAAGCTCTTCACAAGGCTCGCGCATCATCCTTACGCTGGTTCTCCGACCGACGTACGGGGACTCCTGCGTATCTTCAGGACATACGCAGGAGACGCACGTCACAGTGGAGTGCACGTAACCATCGAAGGGGTTCGTGAGTCTAAGTTGGCGATGTCAGTAAGCGTCTTGGGGGGCGCCGACTGACATCTGGGAATGTCTTGGGGGACGTTCCCGGAGATTGCGTTGCCGGGGCACGTGCACCGGGGAGCTTTGAGCGGCCCTCCCGTCCGTACGTACCCCGGCAGACCGCAAGGAGTGGGACCTCGCGTTCCGCTCCCTGCGTGCACGCTCAGCGATTCAGGCGCTGGCCCACCAGACGCCCGGCCGGATCCCGTGGGGGGAATCCGCACCGGGACATGGGAAGGCGCCCTGCTCGCCGGCCCGTGGGGGGACCGGTGGCGCAGGGCGCCTTCTGTATTTTTTGTGGCTCACTCGCGGTTGCCCTGGAAGGGGCCCTGACGTGAAGCAGTCAGCCGGCGGACGGACCACTGGCCGGCCACTCTGTCGCCGTGGCCGGCCAGTAACCGTGAATGCGCGGAGCGCTCAGCGCTGCTCGACCGGGACGAAGTCCCGCTCCACCACGCCCGTGTAGATCTGGCGCGGGCGGCCGATGCGGGAGCCCGGCTCCTTGATCATCTCGTGCCACTGGGCGATCCAGCCCGGCAGCCGGCCGAGGGCGAAGAGGACCGTGAACATCTCGGTCGGGAAGCCCATGGCCCGGTAGATCAGGCCGGTGTAGAAGTCGACGTTCGGGTAGAGGTTGCGCGAGACGAAGTAGTCGTCGGAGAGCGCGTGCTCCTCCAGCTTCAGCGCGATGTCCAGCAGCTCGTCGGACTTGCCGAGGGCCGAGAGGACGTCGTGCGCGGCCGCCTTGATGATCTTCGCGCGCGGGTCGAAGGACTTGTACACCCGGTGGCCGAAGCCCATCAGGCGGACGCCGTCCTCCTTGTTCTTCACCTTGCGGATGAAGGAGTCGACGTCGCCGCCGTTGGCCTGGATGCCCTCGAGCATCTCCAGGACGGACTGGTTGGCGCCGCCGTGCAGCGGGCCCCAGAGGGCGGAGATGCCGGCGGAGATCGAGGCGAACATGTTCGCCTGCGAGGAACCGACCAGGCGGACCGTCGACGTCGAACAGTTCTGCTCGTGGTCCGCGTGCAGGATGAGCAGCTTGTCCAGGGCCGAGACGACGACCGGGTCGAGCTCGTACTCCTGCGCCGGCACCGAGAACGTCATGCGCAGGAAGTTCTCGACGTAGCCGAGGTCGTTGCGCGGGTAGACGAAGGGGTGGCCGACCGACTTCTTGTACGCGTACGCCGCGATGGTCGGGAGCTTGGCGAGGAGGCGGATCGTCGAGAGGTTGCGCTGCTCCTCGTCGAACGGGTTGTGGCTGTCCTGGTAGAACGTCGACAGGGCGCTGACCACGGACGACAGCATCGCCATCGGGTGGGCGTCGCGCGGGAAGCCCTTGAAGAAGTTCTTGACGTCCTCGTGCAGCAGGGTGTGCTGCGTGATGTCGCCCTGGAAGGCGGTCAGCTGGTCGACGGTCGGCAGCTCACCGTTGATCAGCAGGTAGGCGACCTCCAGGAAGGAGGAGCTCTCGGCCAGCTGCTCGATCGGGTAGCCGCGGTACCGGAGGATGCCCTGCTCACCGTCGAGGTAGGTGATGGCGGATTTATAGGCGGCGGTGTTCCCGTAACCGCTGTCCAGAGTCACCAGACCGGTCTGGGCGCGGAGCTTCCCGATGTCGAAGCCCTTGTCACCGACGGTGCTGTCGACCACCGGGTAGGTGTACTCGCCGTCGCCGTACCGCAGTACTACTGAGTTGTCGCTCACGTCTTCCCTCACCGACATAGTGCCTCATCTTCGAGGTGCCCTGACTGTCTCTACCATCCCCCATTTGGCTCAGGAGAGTGCACTCGGGGTCGACCATTGGGCTAATCGGCGGCACTCAGTGCCGCCAGCCTGCCCATCCTGCCCGCTCGGTCCCGGCCATGGAAGTGCTGTGTGACGTTTCCGACTCGTTTGATCGATCATTCTCCACAAGGGCCGTCCGGGGTGCGCTTCCGGCCCTTTCCGGCCCGCCCTCCCGGGCCGTCCGGCGTCCTCTCCGAGGGGGTACCCGGCCGGCCACGGACCACGTCCGGAGCCGTCCGTCCCGTCCGTCCGTATCAGCCGGCCGGCGGGTGGGGCGAGAGGCGGAAGTCGAGCGCCGTGCAGCGCCGTCCGGCCGACACCGTACGGACCGCCTGGCCGATCGCCTTCCGTGAGCCGACGAGGACGACGAGCCTCTTGGCCCGGGTCACCGCCGTGTACAGCAGGTTGCGTTGGAGCATCATCCACGCGCCCGTGGTCACCGGCACCACCACCGCCGGGTACTCACTGCCCTGGGAGCGGTGGATGGTCACCGCGTAGGCGTGGGCGAGCTCGTCCAGCTCGTCGAAGTCGTACGGCACCTCCTCGTCCTCGTCGGTCAGGACGGTCAGGCGCTGGTCGACCTGGTCGAGGGCGGTGACGACGCCGACGGTGCCGTTGAAGACGCCGTTCTCGCCCTTGTCGTAGTTGTTGCGGATCTGGGTGACCTTGTCGCCGACGCGGAACACCCGGCCGCCGAACCGCTTCTCGGCGAGGTCCGGGCGGGCCGGGGTGATCGCCTGCTGCAGAAGGCCGTTGAGGGTGCCCGCGCCCGCGGGGCCGCGGTGCATCGGGGCGAGGACCTGGATGTCGCGGCGCGGGTCCAGCCCGAACTTCGCCGGGATGCGGCGGGCCGCCACGTCCACGGTGAGCCGGCCGGCCTCCTCGGTCTCGTCCTCCACGAAGAGGAAGAAGTCCTTCATGCCGTCGGTGACCGGGTGCTGCCCGGAGTTGATCCGGTGGGCGTTGGTGACCACGCCCGACTGCTGGGCCTGGCGGAAGACGCGGGTGAGGCGGACGGCCGGGACCGGACTGCCCTCGGCCAGCAGATCGCGCAGCACCTCGCCCGCGCCGACGCTCGGCAGCTGGTCGACGTCGCCCACGAAGAGCAGGTGGGCGCCCGGCGCGACCGCCTTGACCAGCTTGTTGGCGAGGAGCAGGTCGAGCATGGACGCCTCGTCGACGACCACCAGGTCCGCGTCCAGGGGGCGCTCACGGTCGTACGCCGCGTCGCCGCCCGGCTTGAGTTCGAGCAGGCGGTGGACGGTGGAGGCCTCGGCGCCCGTCAGCTCGGCGAGGCGCTTGGCGGCGCGGCCCGTGGGCGCGGCCAGCACCACCTTGGCCTTCTTGGCACGGGCCAGTTCGACGATCGAGCGGACCGTGAAGGACTTGCCGCAGCCCGGGCCGCCGGTGAGCACGGCGACCTTCTCGGTGAGCGCGAGCCGGACGGCCTGCTCCTGCTCGGGCGCGAGCTCCACGCCCGTACGCCCCTTCAGCCAGCCGAGCGCCTTGTCCCAGGCGACGTCGCGGAAGCCGGGCATGCGGTTCTCGTCGGTGCGCAGGAGGCGCAGCAGCTGGGCGGCGAGGGAGAGTTCGGCGCGGTGGAAGGGGACCAGGTAGACGGCCGTGACGGGATCCGCCCCCGCGTCCGGGCCCGGCACCTTCTCGCGGACGACCCCGGGTTCCTCGCCGTCCTCCCCGGGCTCCGCGAGGGCGGCGAGGCACTCGATGACGAGGCCGGTGTCGACCTGGAGGAGCTTGACCGCGTCGGCGATCAGCCGTTCCTCCGGGAGGTAGCAGTGGCCCTGGTCGGTGGCCTGGGAGAGGGCGTACTGCAGGCCGGCCTTGACGCGCTCCGGGCTGTCGTGCGGGATGCCGACGGACTGCGCGATCTTGTCGGCGGTGAGGAAGCCGATGCCCCAGACGTCGGCCGCGAGGCGGTAGGGCTGGTTCTTCACCACGGAGATCGAGGCGTCGCCGTACTTCTTGTAGATGCGGACCGCGATGGACGTGGACACCTCGACGGTCTGGAGGAAGAGCATGACCTCCTTGATCGCCTTCTGTTCCTCCCAGGCGTCGGCGATCTTCTTCGTGCGCTTGGGGCCGAGGCCGGGGACCTCGATGAGGCGCTTCGGCTCCTCCTCGATGATCGTCAGGGTGTCCATGCCGAAGTGCTGGGTGATGCGGTCGGCGAAGACCGGGCCGATGCCCTTGACCAGGCCGGATCCCAGGTAGCGGCGGATGCCCTGGACGGTGGCGGGCAGGACGGTGGTGTAGTTCTCCACCGTGAACTGCTTGCCGTACTGCGGGTGGGAGCCCCAGCGGCCCTCCATCCGCAGCGACTCGCCGACCTGGGCGCCGAGCAGCGCGCCGACGACCGTGAGGAGGTCGCCGCCGCCTCTGCCGGTGTCCACGCGCGCGACCGTGTAGCCGTTCTCCTCGTTGGCGTACGTGATGCGCTCGAGCACGCCTTCCAGCGTGGCGAGCCGTCGCTCTCCCGCCGGAGGGCTCCCCGCCTGATCGGTCATGATCCGACGGTACCGCCCGGCACCGACAGGGCCGCCCGGCGCCGGAAGTCGCGGGTCCGTCGCGCTCGCGTCCTTCGGGTGCGGGCACATCACAATCCGGTCTCGGGGGCTTGCGGGCGACCCGTGTAATCGATTCCAATCCTCCGTGTAATCGATTCCACGGGCTCACGAGGAGGTGATCCCGATGGCGGGCATCAAGGATGTCGCCGCCGCGGCAGGTGTCTCCGTCGCCACGGTGTCCCGGGTGCTGAACGGCCATCCGTCGGTCAGCGCGGACGCCCGCACACGCGTCGAGGCCGCCGTCGAGACGCTGGGCTACCGCCCCAACGCCGTCGCCCGTTCCCTGCGCACCGACCAGACCCGCGCCCTCGGCCTGGTCATCAGCGACGTGCTCAACCCCTACTTCACCGAGCTGGCGCGCTCCGTGGAGGAGGAGGCCCGCGCGCTCGGGTACAGCGTCGTCATCGGCAACGCCGACGAGCGGCCCGACCTCCAGGACCACCACGTACGGACCCTGCTGGACCGCCGTATCGACGGCCTCCTGGTCTCCCCGACCGACGGCGCCTCGCCGCTGATGCTGGACGCCGCGCGCGGGGGCACGCCGATGGTCTTCGTCGACCGGTGGATCCCGGGCGTGGACGTGCCCGTGGTCCGCTCGGACGGCCGGGCGGCCGTACGGGACCTGGTCGCGCACCTGCACGGACTCGGGCACCGGCGGCTCGCGATAATCGCGGGCCCGGCGGCGACCACGACCGGCCGGGAGCGCGTGGAGGCGTTCCGGGAGGCACTCGCCGCGTACGGTCTCGAACTGCCCGACGACTGCATCGGCCAGGGCGACTTCCAGGCGGCGAGCGGACGCCGGGTCACCGAGGGCTTCCTGGACCTGCCCGAACCGCCCGAAGCCGTGTTCGCGACGGACAACCTGATGGCGCTGGGCGCGCTGGACGCCGTCCGCGCGCGCGGGTTGCGGGTTCCCGACGACATCGCGCTCGCGGCCTTCGACGACATCCCGTGGTTCGTGCACACCGACCCGCCGATCACCGCGATCGCCCAGTCCACCGGCGACCTGGGCCGGGCCGCCGTGCGCGCGCTCGTCGACCGCATCGAGGGGCGGCCCGGCGAGTCCGTCACCCTCCCCGCCCGTCTCGTCGTACGCCGCTCGTGCGGCGAGCCGGACGCCACGCCGCCCCGCGCCTGACCCCGGACTCAACACACGCCACACGCCCTCGTACGACCCGCGTCACCACGCACATCACCGCCACACCCGCATACCCGCACATCCCCGTACAAAGGAGTACGACGTGAGCGACCCGGACCAGGTGTCGCGCGACGAACCGCCGCGCACCGAGCCACCGCGCACCGAGCCGCCGCCGCCCGCCGAGTTGCTGCGCATCGAAGGCATCCGCAAGAGCTTCCCCGGAGTGGTCGCGCTCGACGGCGTCGACTTCGACCTGCGCCGCGGCGAGGTGCACGTGCTGCTCGGCGAGAACGGCGCCGGCAAGAGCACGCTGATCAAGATGCTGTCCGGCGCGCACCGTCCCGACGAGGGCCGCATCCTCGTCGACGACGAGGAGGTGCGCATCCACGGCGCCCAGGACGCCGAGCGCCTCGGTATCGCCACGATCTACCAGGAGTTCAACCTGGTTCCCGATCTCACGGTCGCCGAGAACATCTTCCTGGGCAGGCAGCCGCGCCGCTTCGGGATGATCGACCGCAAGCGGATGGAGGCCGAGGCCGCCGTCCTGCTGGAGCGCGTCGGTGTGACCGTGTCCCCGCGCGCGCGGGTGCGCGAACTCGGCATCGCCCGCCTCCAGATGGTGGAGATCGCCAAGGCGCTGAGCCTCGACGCGCGCGTGCTGATCATGGACGAGCCCACCGCCGTACTGACCTCCGAGGAGGTCGAGAAGCTCTTCGCGATCGTGCGCCGGCTGCGCGCGGACGGTGTCGGCGTCGTCTTCATCACGCACCACCTGGAGGAGATCGCCGCCCTGGGCGACCGGGTCACCGTCATCCGCGACGGGAGGAGCGTCGGCCAGGTGCCCGCCGCCACGCCCGAGGACGAACTCGTCCGCCTCATGGTGGGCCGCTCCATCGAGCAGCAGTACCCGCGTGAGCGTGAGGAAGCGGGCGAGGCGCTGCTCCAGGTCGAGGGTCTCACCCTGGACGGCGTCTTCCACGACGTGAGCTTCGAGGTGCGGGCCGGTGAGGTCGTCGGCATCGCGGGGCTGGTGGGAGCCGGCCGTACCGAGGTCGTCCGCGCGGTCTTCGGCGCCGACCCCTACGACCGGGGGAGCGTGAAGGTCGCGGGCAGCGCGCTGCGCCGCCACGACGTCAACGCGGCCATGGACGCCGGCATCGGCCTCGTCCCCGAGGACCGCAAGGGCCAGGGCCTCGTCCTGGACGCCTCCGTCGCCGAGAACCTGGGCCTGGTCACCCTGCGCGGGGCGAGCAGGGGCGGCTTCGTCGACCTGAAGGGGCAGCGGGAGGCCGCGGCCCGGGTCGCCGGGCAGCTCGGGGTCCGGATGGCCGGGCTGCACCAGCACGTGCGCACCCTGTCCGGCGGCAACCAGCAGAAGGTCGTCATCGGCAAGTGGCTGCTCGCCGACACCCGCGTGCTCATCCTCGACGAGCCGACGCGCGGTATCGACGTCGGCGCCAAGGTCGAGATCTACCAGCTGGTCAACGAGCTGACGGCCGCCGGGGCCGCCGTCCTGATGGTCTCCAGCGACCTGCCCGAGGTGCTCGGCATGAGCGACCGGGTGCTGGTCATGGCCCAGGGCCGGATCGCGGGCGAACTGCCCGCCGCCGAGGCCACCCAGGACGCCGTGATGGCCCTCGCCGTCAGCACGCCCACCACCCCTCCCACCACCCCTGACTCCATGACCGAAGTGACCGAAGTGACCGAAGTGGAGGCCCCCCGTGGCCGCTGACACGCTCAAGAGCAAGACGGGCGCGACCGGCGCCGCGGGGCTTCGCCGCCTCCTCCTCGACAACGGCGCGCTGACCGCGCTCATCGTCCTCGTCATCGCGATGTCGGCGCTGTCCGGCGACTTCCTGACCGCGGACAACCTGCTCAACGTCGGCGTCCAGGCGGCCGTGACCGCCATCCTCGCCTTCGGCGTCACCTTCGTGATCGTCTCGGCGGGCATCGACCTGTCGGTCGGCTCGGTGGCGGCCCTGTCGGCCACCGTCCTCGCCTGGACCGCCACCTCGGAGGGCGTGCCCGTCTGGATCGCGGTGATCCTCGCGATCGCCACCGGCATCGCCTGCGGCCTGGTCAACGGCGTGCTCATCTCGTACGGGAAGCTCCCGCCGTTCATCGCCACGCTGGCCATGCTGTCGGTGGGCCGCGGTCTGTCGCTGGTGATCTCGCAGGGCAGCCCCATCGCGTTCCCCGACTCGGTCTCGCACCTCGGTGACACCCTCGGCGGCTGGCTGCCGGTGCCCGTGCTGGTGATGATCGTCATGGGTGTGATCACGGCCGTGGTCCTGGGCCGTACGTACATCGGGCGCGCCATGTACGCGATCGGCGGCAACGAGGAGGCGGCGCGGCTCTCCGGCCTCCGGGTCAAGCGGCAGAAGCTCGTCATCTACGCGCTGTCCGGCCTGTTCGCCGCCGCCGCGGGCATCGTCCTCGCCTCCCGCCTCTCCTCCGCGCAGCCGCAGGCCGCGCAGGGGTACGAGCTGGACGCGATCGCCGCGGTCGTCATCGGCGGCGCCTCCCTCGCGGGCGGCACCGGCAAGGCGTCCGGCACGCTGATCGGCGCGCTGATCCTGGCGGTGCTCCGCAACGGGCTCAACCTCCTCTCCGTGTCCGCCTTCTGGCAGCAGGTCGTCATCGGTGTCGTCATCGCGCTCGCGGTGCTGCTGGACACGGTGCGGCGCAAGGCGGGGGCGGCCCCGGCGGCGGCCGGTGCCGGTACGCCGGGCGGCAGGGGCAGGCAGGCGGCGACGTACGTCATCGCCGCCGTGGTCGCCGCGGCGATCGTGGGTGCGATGTCCTTCCTGCACAGCGGCTCCTCCGCCGGGAAGAACGAGAAGGTCGGCCTCTCCCTGTCCACCCTCAACAACCCCTTCTTCGTGCAGATCAAGGAGGGCGCGCAGGAGGAGGCGGACCGGCTCGGCGTCGACCTGACGGTCACCGACGCGCAGAACGACGCCTCCCAGCAGGCCAACCAGCTGCAGAACTTCACCAGCTCGGGCGTCGGCGCGATCGTCGTCAACCCGGTGGACTCCGACGCGGCCGGGCCCGCGGTGCGCGGCGCCAACGAGGCCGACATCCCCGTCGTGGGCGTCGACCGCGGCGTCAACAAGGCGGAGACCGCCGCGCTCGTCGCCTCCGACAACGTGGAGGGCGGCCGGCTGGGCGCCGAGGCGCTGGCCGAGAAGCTGGGTGGCAAGGGCACCATCGTCATCCTCCAGGGCCAGGCCGGCACCTCCGCCAGCCGCGAGCGCGGCGCGGGCTTCGCCGAGGGCCTGAAGGAGTACCCGGGGATCAAGGTGGTCGCCAAACAGCCCGCGGACTTCGACCGGACCAAGGGTCTCGACGTGATGACCAACCTGCTCCAGGCCCACCCGGACATCGACGGCGTCTTCGCCGAGAACGACGAGATGGCCCTCGGCGCGATCAAGGCGCTCGGCGCGAAGGCCGGGAAGTCCGTCGCCGTCATCGGCTTCGACGGCACGCCCGACGGACTGAAGGCGGTCGCGGACGGCACGCTGTACGCGTCGGTCGCCCAGCAGCCGTCCGAGCTCGGCCGGATCGCGGTCCGCAACGCGCTCGACGCCGTGGGCGGCGAGGAGCTCGACGAGGCGGTCATGGTGCCGGTGAAGGTGGTCACGGCGGAGAACGTGGACGGCTTTACGGGCTGAGAGCCTGTGTCATATCCCCGGTCGGATCAGCGCGCGGCGTCTGGTGCGTGCGATCGCAAGGCGCCGGAGCGTCCTCAATGGGGGTCCCCCCGGGCCGTTCAGGCCTGGGGGAGGAGCTATCAGGGCGTTTCGGTAACGCGGCGAGCGTGCGTGCCAGGCGTCGCGCGCCCGGCCGGGGATATGGCACAGGCTCTGAGGTCCGGGACGGAACACGGGAAGCCGGAGAGACGGAGAGGGAGACAGCACATGTACGACTACGACCTGCTGGTCGTGGGGTCGGCCAACGCCGACCTGGTGATCGGGGTCGACCGGCGGCCCGCGGCCGGGGAGACCGTGCTCGGCTCCGACCTGGCCGTCCACCCGGGCGGCAAGGGCGCCAACCAGGCGGTGGCCGCCGCCCGGCTCGGGGCCCGCACGGCCCTGCTGGCCCGGGTCGGCGACGACGCGCACGGGCGGCTGCTGCTCGACTCGCAAGCCGACGCGGGCGTCGACACGGCCGGCGTGCTGGTCGGCGGGGCGCCCACCGGGGTCGCGCTGATCGCGGTCGACCCGTCCGGGGACAACAGCATCGTGGTGTCACTGGGCGCCAACGCCCGCCTCACCCCGGAGGACATCCGGGCGGCGGCCGGCCTCCTGCGTGCCTCCCGGGTGGTCTCCACCCAGCTGGAGATCCCGCTGGAGTCGGTCGTGGAGGTCGCCAGGGCCGTACGGGACCTGCCGGAGGGCACGACACGGCTCGTCCTCAACCCCTCGCCGCCGCAGCCCCTGCCCGAGGAGGTCCTCGCGGCCTGCGACCCGCTGATCGTCAACGAGCACGAGGCGCGGGTCATCGCGGGCGGCGACCTCGCGGGCTCCCCCGAGGACTGGGCGCGGGCGCTGCTGGCGCTGGGCCCGCGCTCCGTGGTGATCACGCTGGGCGCACGGGGCGCACTGGTGGCGTCGGCCGAGGGCACCGTACGGGTACCGGCGGTGACGGTGGAGGCCGTGGACACGACAGGCGCCGGTGACGCGTTCACCGCCGCGCTGGCCTGGAAGCTCGGGCAGGGCGACACGCTCGCCGAGGCCGCCGCGTACGCCGCCCGGGTCGGCGCCGCCGCCGTCACCCGGGCCGGCGCCCAGGCGTCGTTCCCCACCGCCGAGGAGGTCGCCGCGCTGTGAAGAAGACCGGGATACTGAACCGCCACCTGTCGGGCGCCCTCGCCGAACTCGGCCACGGCCACGAGGTGCTGGTCTGCGACGCGGGCATGCCGATACCGGCGGGCCCCCGCGTGGTCGACCTCGCCTTCCGCGCCGGGGTGCCGTCCTTCGCCGAGGTACTGGACGGGCTGCTCGACGAACTCGTGGTCGAGGCAGCGACCGCCGCGCACGAGGTCCGGGACGCCAACCCGGAGGCGGCGGCCCTGCTGGGGGCCCGCCTCCCCGCGCTGGAGCTCGTCACCCACGAGCACCTGAAGGAACGGTCGGCGCACGCACGGCTGGTCGTCCGCACCGGGGAGGCCCGGCCGTACGCGAACGTGCTGTTGCGGTGCGGGGTGTTCTTCTGAGCGGTGGCCGTGCGTACAGCATCGAGGGGCCCGGTCGTCGACCGGGCCCTCGGCGCCTGTTCCGCGGAACCGCCGGTCAGCGGTTCAGGTCCATGACTCCGGCCCCGAGCCCTTCGTACGGTTCCGGAGTCACCGTGGCGATCAGCGCCCCCGTGGGAAGCATCTGGTTCGGCCGCGCGGCATGGACCGCGGCCGAGACACCGAAGTCGACCCCCACCCGGCTCAGGTCGGCGACCGTCACCGCCATCGCGTAGTCGTCCTCGACCACATGCAGGACGTCCACCAGTACGCCCACGTGATCGACGATTCCCGTGCGCCGGCGTTCTGCCTCCAGGAGGCACAGGACAGGCACCCACAGGCGCACGTCATCGCTCGCGGCCGCGGCGTGGATGAGGCCCGACACCTGTTTGTCGCCCCCCATCGCCAGCAGGGTCGACGTGTCGAGGACGTAATGCTCGATCGTGCTCAACGAGGGGACTCCGCCTCCGCGAGGGCGGCCCGGCGAGCGGCTGACGCCTCCCGCATCCTGCGCCGCATCTCGGCGGACTCCTCGTCCGAGACGTCGTGCCCGAAACGCTCGGCGAGCAGGTCACGCGTACGCTCGGCCCGCTCCCTGATCTGATCGGGAGTCATCGTCTGAGCCGCTATGTCCTGCATCAGGGCACGCAGGCTGGTCCCCCGCGCCTCCGCCACCGCGGCGAGCTGGTCACGGACTTCGGCGGGCACACGGATCATGACATCGGACATGCGAGGAGTATACGCCAGCGCGTATACGTGACGTATACGCGCTGGCGCACCCCTACAGCGCGTGCTCCACGAACCGCGCCGCCGTCTCCGCCAGCAGCTCACGCCCGTCCCGGGCCCACAGCTCGTCGTTGAAGAGCTCGACCTCGATGGCGCCGGTGTAGCCCGCCGCCTCCACGTGGCCCTTCCACTCGCGCATGTCGACCGCGCCGTCCCCGACCTGGCCGCGCCCGTTCAGCACGCCCGCCGGCAGCGGGGTGATCCAGTCGGCGAGCTGGAAGGTGTGGATGCGGCCCGAGGCCCCCGCGCGGGCGATCTGCGCGGGCGCGTCCTCGTCCCACCAGATGTGGTACGTGTCCACGGTCACGCCCACCTGCTCCGCCGGGAAGCGCTCCGCGATGTCCAGCGCCTGCTTCAGCGTGGACACGACGCAGCGGTCCGAGGCGAACATCGGGTGGAGGGGTTCGATGGCCAGGCGGACGCCGTTCGCCGCCGCGTACGGGCCGAGCTCCGCCAGCACGTCCGCGATGCGCTCCCGCGCCCCGTGCAGGTCCTTCGAGCCGGACGGGAGGCCGCCCGAGACCAGCACGAGGGTGTCCGTGCCCAGGGTGGCCGCCTCGTCGACCGCCCGGCGGTTGTCGGCCAGGGCCTGCGCGCGCTCGTCGGGGTCGACGGCCGTGAGGAAGCCGCCCCGGCAGAGCGTGGTGACCGCCAGGCCCGCGTCGCGGACCAGTTTCGCCGCCGCCTCCAGGCCGTACGACTGGACCGGCTCGCGCCACAGGCCCACGGCCGGGATGCCGAAGTCGGTGCACGCTTCCACCAGTTCCGGCAGCGACAGCTGCTTCACCGTCTGCTGGTTGATGGAGAAACGGGTCAGGTCGAGACCGCTCGTGTCGCTCATCGGTCCTGCTCCACTCCGTACACGCCCAGCAGGTTCCTCATCCGCGTCTGAGCCAGCGCCGGGTCCGGGAACAGCCCCAGCCCGTCGGCCAGTTCGTACGCGCGGGCGAGGTGCGGGAGCGAGCGCGCCGACTGCAGGCCGCCCACCATCGTGAAGTGCGACTGGTGGCCGGCCAGCCAGGCCAGGAACACCACGCCCGTCTTGTAGAAGCGGGTGGGGGTCCGGAAGAGGTGGCGGGACAGGTCGACCGTGGGGTCGAGGAGCTTGCGGAAGCCGGCCTTGTCGCCCGTGTCCAGGACCCGTACCGCCTGAGCCGCCAGCGGGCCCAGCGGGTCGAAGATGCCGAGCAGGGCGTGGCTGAAGCCCTTCTCGTCGCCCGCGATCAGCTCGGGGTAGTTGAAGTCGTCACCCGTGTAGCAGCGCACGCCCCGGGGGAGCCTGCGGCGGAGGTCGATCTCCCGCTGGGCGTCCAGCAGCGAGACCTTGATGCCGTCCACCTTGTCCGAGTGGGCGGCGATGACCTCCAGGAAGGTGTCCGTGGCCGCGTCCAGGTCGGGCGAGCCCCAGTAGCCCTCAAGGGCCGGGTCGAACATCGGGCCGAGCCAGTGCAGGACCACCGGTTCCGCTGCCTGGCGGAGCAGGTGGCCGTAGACCTCCAGGTAGTCCTCGGGGCCCGAGGCCGCCGCGGCCAGCGCGCGCGAGGCCATCAGGATCGCCTGCGCGCCCGACTCCTCGACGACGGTGAGCTGTTCCTCGTACGCCGCGCGGATCTCGGCCACGGTGCCCGACGCGAGCTGGTCGGTGCCCACGCCGCACGCGATGCGGCCGCCCACCGCCTTCGCCTCGGCGGCGCTGCGGCGGATCAGCTCGGCCGCGCCCGCCCAGTCCAGGCCCATGCCGCGCTGGGCGGTGTCCATGGCCTCGGCGACGCCCAGGCCGTGCGACCACAGGTGGCGGCGGAAGGCGAGGGTGGCGTCCCAGTCGACGGCGGCGGGCGAGTCGGGGGACACGTCCGCGTACGGGTCGGCGACGACGTGGGCCGCGGAGAAGACCGTACGGGAGGTGAAGGGCGCGCCGGTGGTCACCGCCAGGGGTTCGGTGCGCGGGGTGTAGGTGCGGAGTGCGCCGTCCGCGCCCGGGAGTCGGATCGTCACAGCGCGATCTCCGGTACGTCGAGGCGGCGGCCCTCGGCCGAGGACGTGAGGCCCAGTTCGGCGAGCTGGACGCCGCGGGCGCCGGCGAGGAGGTCCCAGTGGTAGGGGGCGTCGGCGTAGACGTGCTTGAGGAACAGCTCCCACTGGGCCTTGAAGCCGTTGTCGAACTCGTCGTTGTCGGGGACCTCCTGCCACTGGTCGCGGAAGGAGTAGGTGGCGGGGATGTCGGGGTTCCAGACCGGCTTGGGGGTCGCCGAGCGGTGCTGGACGCGGCAGTTGCGCAGGCCGGCGACGGCGGAGCCCTCGGTGCCGTCGACCTGGAACTCGACGAGCTCGTCGCGGTTGACGCGGACGGCCCAGGAGGAGTTGATCTGGGCGATGGCGCCGCCGTCGAGCTCGAAGATCCCGTAGGCCGCGTCGTCGGCCGTCGCGTCGTACGGCTTGTCCTGCTCGTCCCAGCGCTGCGGGACGTGGGTGGCGGTGAGGGCCTGGACGGACTTCACGCGGCCGAAGAGCTCGTGGAGGACGTACTCCCAGTGCGGGAACATGTCGACGACGATGCCGCCGCCGTCCTCGGCGCGGTAGTTCCAGGAGGGGCGCTGCGCGGGCTGCCAGTCGCCCTCGAAGACCCAGTAGCCGAACTCGCCGCGCACGGAGAGGATGCGGCCGAAGAAGCCGCCGTCGATGAGGCGCTTGAGCTTGAGCAGGCCCGGCAGGAACAGCTTGTCCTGGACCACGCCGTGCTTGATGCCGGCCGCGTTCGCGAGGCGGGCCAGCTCCAGGGCGCCGTCCAGGCCGGTCGCGGTGGGCTTCTCGGTGTAGATGTGCTTGCCCGCGGCGATCGCCTTCCTGATGGCCTCCTCGCGCGCGGAGGTGACCTGGGCGTCGAAGTAGATGTCGATCGTCCCGTCGGCGAGCACGGCGTCCACGTCGGTGGACCAGTGCTCCAGGCCGTGCTGCTCGGCGAGCGCTTTCAGGGCGTGCTCGCGGCGGCCGACGAGGACCGGTTCGGGCCACAGCACGGTGCCGTCGCCGAGGTCGAGGCCGCCCTGCTCGCGGAGGGCCAGGATGGAGCGGACGAGGTGCTGGCGGTAGCCCATGCGTCCCGTCACGCCGTTCATGGCGATGCGCACCGTCTTGCGTGTCACGTCGGTCCCTTCGGTCGTGCGTCGCGTTCGTACGCCGCCCCCGCGGTCATGGGGCCCGTACGCCTCCTGCGCCGCGTACGCCCACCCGGTGAGCGTGACAGCAAGCGCTTTCTATCGAATGAGACGCTAGCCTCTGTGCGTCGGATCGGACAAGGGCGCGCGGGACGCGAGATACGCGGTCAGGTGGAAGACCCGGCCGCGGCGCGGCGCACGGACACCTGTCCAGTGATGCCCGTGTGCGCCCGCACGGCAACCGGCGCCGCCGTACGGGCGTCTGTGAGGCTGATCCCGCGGCCGTACGGCGACTCGTGCGGCCGCGGACGAGGACGAGACGACGTGACGACACCGGCGCGGTGTCGCGCGGGCCCCGACGGACCCGGGCGGCACCGCGGCGGGGACCGGACCGGAGGACGAGGAAACGATGACTGTGACCCTGGCGGACGTGGCGGCCCGCGCGCAGGTGTCCCCCGCGACCGTGTCCCGGGTGCTCAACGGGAACTACCCGGTGGCCGCGTCCACCCGGGAGCGGGTGCTGCGGGCCGTGGACGAGCTGGACTACGTCCTCAACGGTCCCGCGAGCGCGCTCGCCGCCGCCACCTCCGATCTGGTCGGCATCCTGGTGAACGACATCGCCGACCCCTTCTTCGGCATCATGGCGAGCGCGATCCAGTCCGAGATCGGCGGGCCGGGCGGGCGCGCGGGCGGGGAGCGGCTGGCCGTGGTGTGCAACACGGGCGGCTCCCCGGAGCGCGAACTGACCTACCTCACCCTCCTCCAGCGCCAGCGCGCCGCCGCGGTCGTCCTCACCGGCGGCGCCATCGAGGACGCGGCCCACGTCGCCGCCGTCGGCAACAAACTCCGCAAGCTGGCGGACGCGGGCACCCGGGTGGTGCTGTGCGGGCGCCCGCCGGCCCCCGGGGCGATCGCCCTCACCTTCGACAACCGCGGGGGCGGCCGGCGGCTCACCGAGCACCTCATCGGCCTCGGCCACCGCCGCCTCGGCTACATCGCCGGACCCGTGGAGCGCACCACCACCCGCCACCGCCTGGAGGGCCACCGCGACGCGCTCGCCGCCGCCGGCATCGAGGACGACCCCCAGCGCACGGTGTACGGCCGCTACGACCGCCTCTCCGGCTACGAAGCCACCCTCGAACTGCTGCGCCGCGACCCGTCGATCACGGCCGTGGTGGCGGCCAACGACACGGTCGCCCTGGGCGCGTGCGCCGCGCTGCGCGAGGCGGGGCTGCGGATCCCGGACGACGTGTCCGTGGCGGGCTTCGACGACCTGCCCTTCAGCATCGACGCGGTGCCCGCGCTGACCACGGTCCACCTCCCCCTGGCCGAGGCGGGCGCCCGCGCGGGCCGTATCGCGATGGGCCGCGAGGAGCCCCCGCCGGGCGGCATCGCGACGGTGGGCGGCGAGCTGAGGGAGCGGGGGTCCACGGGGGCACCCCGGGACTGAGCCGCCGGGCGGGCGCCGCGGCGTCCGCCGTCGGCTCCGGTGCGCGGACGGCGTGCGTCGGCCCCGTTACGCGGACGGCGTGGATCCGGTCGGTTCGGTCAGAACGGGCGTCCGGTCCCGCACAGTGGGCAGGTGTGACCCGTATCGTCCGCCGCGTGCCGTGCCCTGCCGCAGGTCACGCCGCCACACCCCAGCGAGGTGGGATTTCGTGAAACTGGCCTTCTCGACCCTCGGCGTCCCCGGTCTCCCCCTGTCCGACGTCGTCCGCCTGGCCGGCGAGCACGGCTACCACGGCGTGGAACTGCGCGCCCACCCCGAGGAGCCGGTGCACACCGGGCTCGGGGCGGAGGAACGGGCCGCGGCCGCCGCCGAGTTCAAGACGGCGGGTGTCGAGATCCTCGGCCTCGCGGGGTACGTGCGGGTGGCGGCCCCGGGCGACGACGAGCCCGTCCTGGCCGAACTGCGCGAACTCCTCGGCCTCGCACGTGACCTGGGCGCCCCCTACGTGCGCGTCTTCCCCGGCGGGGGCGAGGACCAGGACGCCGAGGAGGCGGACGCGACGGCGGCCCGGCGGCTCGGCACGGCGGCGCAGGACGCCAACGACGCGGGCGTGCGCATCCTGCTGGAGACCCACGACTCGCACCGTACGGGCGCCGACGCCATGCGCGTCCTCGGCCTGGTCGGGCACCGCCAGGTCGGCGCCCTCTGGGACGTCATGCACACCTGGCTGGGCGGCGAGCAGCCGGCGTCGAGCTACGCGGCCCTCTTCCCGTACCTGGGGTACGTGCAGGTCAAGGACATCGCCTCGGCCGACGACACCACTCCCCTGCCGCTCGGCGCGGGCGTCCTGCCGCTCACCGAGTGCGTGGACCTGCTCTCCCGGGAGGGCTGGGACGGCTGGCTGTGCTGGGAGTACGAGAAGCGCTGGTACGAGGGGGCCGCACCGCTGCCCGAGCTGCTCGCGGCGGGGCGGGAGCACTTGGCGCGCCTGCTGAACGAAGCGGCCTGAGCGCCTGCGAAGGAGGCCCTGACGGGGCGGCGGTGCCCGCCGCCCCCGCCTCGTAAAACCGGACAGATGCTCAGCTTTCCTGAGTTGACCGAGTGCTCACGGTACGGCTGGTTTTTGCGTTCCCTTTGACGTATACCTTCATCCCACATTCCAATTTGCGACTCGTGGGGGGTTTGCTGATGCAGGGGACGATCGACGGTTTCAGTTATGGAGCGGTCACGCCTCTGGTGGCGTACGTCATGGCGTGCCTGGGGGGCGCGCTGGGACTGCGCTGCGTGGTCCGGTCCGTGCACACCGAGGGGTCCTGGAGGCCCGGCTGGCTGCTGCTCGGCGCCGCCTCGATCGGGTGCGGCGTCTGGACGATGCACTTCATCGGCATGATCGGCTTCAAGGTCGTGGAGACCCAGATGCGCTACGACGTCGGGCTCACGGTGCTGAGCCTGGTGGTGGCGATCGTCGTGGTCGCCATCGGCGTCTTCGCCGTGGGCTACCGCGGGGCCTCCCGCGTCACGCTGGCCGCGGCGGGCGTCTTCACCGGTCTCGGCGTCGCCGGCATGCACTACCTGGGCATGGCGTCCATCCAGCTCAACGGCTCCCTGGAGTACGACCCGGTCACCGTCGCGCTCTCCGTGCTGATCGCGATCGCGGCCGCGACCGCCGCGCTGTGGGCGGCCGTCTCGGTCAAGGGCTTCCTCGCGAGCGTCGGCGCCAGCCTGGTGATGGGACTGGCCGTCTCCGGCATGCACTACACGGGCATGGCGGCCGTCGACGTGCACCTCCACGGCGCCACCGACAGCGTCATCTGGGCGGGCGAGGCGCCCACCTCCCTGCTGCTGCCCATGATGATCGGACCGGTGGTCTTCCTGGTCGTCGCCGCGGCGGTGGTGATGTTCGACCCGGTGCTGGTGATGGGTGACATGGAGCCCGCCCCGTCGTCCATGCCCCGGCAGCGGGTCGTGCTCCGCGGGCAGTCCGACGGCGTGGCCCCGCTGCCCGGCGACTCGGTCGCGCAGGCGTGGCCCGGCCCGAACGGCGGGCCCCGCAACTAGCGTCCGCGTCGGGGCAGCCAGCACCCGCTCCCGGGCAGCAGGCGTGGTACGACGAGGTCCTCGACGGCCGCGTCGCCCTCCCGCCGGACCACGTGGGCGCCCTTCCCGGGCACCTCGGTCACGGCCTCCACGAGTTCGGTCCCCCGGTAGACCAGGCCGACCCCGTCGTCGGTGCAGTGGGTGACGGGCAGCGTGCCGTCGACCACGAGCCGGTGGATCAGGGGGCGGCGGCCCGGTTCGCTGTCGTAGTGGACCCCGTTGCCGTACGGCAGGTAGCCCAGAGCGTTGGTGACCGGGCGCAGTTCGGGCCCGGAGGAGTCCGTGGTGCCGCCCCGGAACCAGCAGAGGGACCCGGCACTGATCCCGCTGAGCACGACGCCCGCCTCCCAGGCGCGCCGGAGGATCGAGTCGAGCCCGTGGACCCGCCACACGGCCGGCAGGTTGGCCACCGAGCCGCCCATGACCCGGACCAGGTCCTGGTCGGGCACGGCGGCCTCCACGTCCGCGAGGTTGGGCATCGCGAAGAGGGTCAGCGGGGTGAGGTCGAAGCCCGCCACGCGCGCGGCCTCGCCCGCCTGCGCGGCGAAGGCCTCGCTGTCCCCGATGGCCGTGCCGACGTACATGACCTTCGGCCGGCGCCCGTGCACCCCCGCGAGGTCGACCGCGTGGTGGACGAGGGGGCCGAAGGCGACTTTGGTGCGGTCTCCGGGCCGGAGTCCGCCCGAGGTGGCGACGATGGTGGGTTCCCGGGCAGCCATGGTCCAGGACCCTGGCAAGGGCCCGGCCGGGCATATGACACAGGTCCTCAGGGGGCGGGAGGCACCGTCTCGGGAGCCGCCGGGGCGGGTGCCCGGTCCGGGGCGGGTGCCCGGTCCGGCCGGGGCACCGGGGACTTCGGCGCCCGTGGCGCCGGCGCCAGTGAGGTCAGCGCCACCCCGCCGACCAGCAGGGCCGCCGCGGCCCACCGCAGACCGCTGACGGGCTCGCCCAGGAACAGGGCCGCCGACGACATCCCGAACACCGGGATCAGCAGCGAGAACGGGGCCACCGTCGACGCGGGGTGGCGGCGCAGCAGCCATCCCCAGGCACCGAAGCCGAGGACCGTGGCGACCCAGGCGACGTACAGGATGACGCCCGCGCCCTGCCAGTCGAGTGCGCGCAGGGCGGCCAGGTCGGCCTCGTACCCCTCGGTGAGCAGGGACAGCAGCAGCAGCGGCAGGACGGGCACCGTGCTCACCCACACCATGAAGTTGAGGGAGTCGGGCGGCGACGCCTTGCGGGTGAGGACGTTGGACAGGCCCCAGCAGGCGGCCGCCGCGACGACGAGCGCGAAGGCGCCGAGCGGGCCGCCCGTGCCCTCGTCCACCGCCGCGAGCCCCACCCCGCACAGCGCGACGGCCATGCCCGCCAGCCGCAGGACGGTGGGCCGTTCACCGAGGAACGCGAAGGCGAGCAGGGCCGTGAAGACCGCCTGCACCTGGAGGACGAGCGAGGACAGTCCGGCGGGCATGCCCGCGTCCATGCCGACGAACAGCAGCCCGAACTTGGCCACGCCCAGCGCGAGTCCGACCGCCAGTATCCACTTCCACGCGACCTTGGGCCGGCCCACGAAGAACACCGCGGGCAGGGCGGCCACCAGGAAGCGCAGGGCCGAGAGGAGCAGGGGCGGGAAGTGGTCGAGGCCGACCTCGATGACGGTGAAGTTGACGCCCCAGAGGGCGGCGACGAGGACGGCGAGACAGATGTGTGCGGGTCGCATGGTCCGAGCATCGGGTTCCCGTACCGTTCAGCACCAGCGATGATTGCTGCAAGGTCGGATGAAGCAGTGCTAACGGGAGGAGCCGCCCTGTGCTGGATCTACAACGCCTGCGTGCCCTGCACGCCGTCTCCGTGCACGGCACGGTCGGCGCGGCGGCGGCCGCCCTCGGCTACACGCCCTCCGCGGTCTCCCAGCAGATCGGGAAACTGGAGCGGGAGACGCGCACGGTGCTCCTGGAGCGCCAGGGGCGCGGGGTCCGGCTCACCGACCAGGCGCACCACCTGGTGGCCACGGCACGGGAGCTGCTCGCGATCGTGGAGCGGGCGGAGACCGAGCTGGAGCAGCGGCGCGGGGTGCCCGCGGGGCGGCTGACGGTGGCGGCGTTCGCGAGCGCGGCCCGGGGCCTGATGCCGGGCGCCCTCGCCGACCTGGCCGTGCGGCACCCGGCGCTGGACACCCGGCTCACGGAGGTGGACCCGCACCTCTCCGTCGACCTGGTGGCCAAGGGCGCGGTCGACCTGGCGGTGGCGCACGACTGGGACATCGCCCCGCTGCCCGCCCCGCCGGGCGTCGAGCAGGCGGTGATCGGCGACGACCTGTGCGACCTGCTGGTCCCGGCGGGGCACCCGTTCGCCGGGCGCCCCGCGGTCCGCCGGGAGGAGCTCGGGGGCGAGCGCTGGGTGTGCCAGCCGCCGGGCCGGGTCTGCCACGACTGGCTGGTCCGTACGCTGCGCGCGGCCGGCTGCGAACCCGACATCGCCCACCAGGCCGAGGAGAACCCCACCCTGGTCGCCCTGGTCGCGGCCGGCCTCGGGGTGGCCCTGATCCCGCGCCTGGGCCGCGGCCCGCTGCCCGAGGGGGTGGTCGAGGTGCCGCTCGACCCCATGCCCGTACGCCGGCTGTACGCCCTGTGGCGCACCGGCGCGGCACGGCGCCCGGCGATCGGGGAGACGGTGCGGACCCTGCGGGAGCACTGGCCCAGGGTGTCGGCGCACGCGCCGCGCTGAGCCGCGCGGGGGCGCGGGCGCGTACCGGCCGCCTGGCCGGAAGTGACCCTGGAATCCCGCTGCTTAACCCCCGTACCGACTTCTCGGCGACTTCGCGGAAATACCCGGAAACCGGGGAACCCGGATTCGCCCGGCGCCGTCATAGCGGCATGCTGCCGGATGAGTCTCCGCAGTGCGGTGTCGGCCTCGCTGCTGGCTGCGAACGCTGACCACCCTCTCCGCCGTCTGCGGCCGGCAGCACGCCGCCACCGGCGCGCCCCCCTCCGACAGCGCCGGTGGCGGCCCCTCCGCCCGCCCTGCCGCTTTCCTGTGCGATTCCCTGCGCGGTTCTTTGTGCGCTCCCTTGACCGGCGGAAACCTTCCCGTTATTCGTGATGCCTCGGAAGTTTCCTTCAATGGGAAGGAGCGCACGTGCGCGACTTCGGCAAAGGAAGCACCATCTCCCGTACGTCCGGTACGGGAAGCAGCGCGTCCAGACGCACCGTCCTCGCCGCGACCGCGGGCGTCACCGCCGCCCTCGCCGTCCCCGCCGTCCCCGCCCGCGCCGCCGGTTCCGCCGGGCCCGACGACCGGGCGCTGCGCGGTCTCGTCTCCCGCATGACCCTCGAGGAAAAGGTCGGCCAGCTCTTCGTGATGCGGGTGTACGGGCACTCGGCGACCGCGCCGGACCAGGCCGACATCGATGCCAACCTCGCGGAGATCGGGGTGCGGACGGCCGCCGAACTGCTCGACCGGTACCGGGTCGGCGGCATCATCTACTTCGCCTGGGCGCACAACACCCGTGACCCGCACCAGATCGCGGACCTGTCGAACGGCATCCAGCGGGCCTCGCTCGGCCTGCCGCGCGGACTGCCCGTGCTCATCTCCACCGACCAGGAGCACGGCGCGGTGGCGCGGATCGGCAGGCCCGCCACCCTGTTCCCCGGCGCGATGGCCCTCGGGGCCGGCGGCTCCCTCCGTGACGCCCGCGAGGCCGGCCGGATCGGCGGCGCCGAACTGCGCGCGATGGGCATCCGCCAGAACTACGCCCCGGTCGCCGACGTCAACGTCGACCCGGCCAACCCGGTCATCGGCGTCCGCTCCTTCGGCGCCGTCCCCCGGGACGTGGCGGGGCTGGTGGCGGCGCAGGTGAAGGGGTACGAGAGCGCCGGGATCGCGAGTGCGGCCAAGCACTTCCCCGGGCACGGCGACACCGACACCGACAGCCACGTCGACTTCCCCACTATCGGGCACACCCGCGAGGAGTGGTTCCGGCTGGACGCGCCGCCGTTCCGGGCCGCCGTCCGGGCCGGCATCGACTCGATCATGACGGCGCACCTCGCGGTCCCGGCCCTCGACCCCTCCGGCGACCCGGCCACCCTTTCCCGGCCGATCCTGACCGGCGTCCTGCGCGGGGAACTCGGCTACGACGGCGTCGTGGTGACGGACTCCCTCGGCATGGAGGGCGTGCGCAAGACGTACGGCGACGACCGGGTGCCGGTGCTCGCCCTGAAGGCGGGCGTCGACCAGCTCCTCAACCCGCCCTCCCTCGACGTCGCCTGGAAGGCGGTCCTGGCGGCCGTGCACGACGGCGAGCTCACCGAGGCGCGCCTGGCGGAGTCGGTACTGCGGATCCTGCGGCTGAAGTCGCGGCTGGGGCTGTTCCGGGACCCGTACGCCGACGAGGGGAGCCTGCGGCGGACGGTGGGCGCGCGGAAGCACCTGGCCGTCGCCGACCGCATCGCCGAGCGGACGACGACCCTGCTGGTCAACGAGCGGCGCCTGCTGCCGCTGTCCCGCCGTACGCACCGCCGCGTCCTGGTCGTCGGCGCCGACCCGGCCTCCCCGTCGGGCACCACGGGACCGCCCACCGCCGTCCTCGCGGGTGCCCTGACCGAACTCGGCTTCACGGCCACGGCGCTGTCCACCGGGACGGCGCCCTCCCCGGAGGCCGTCGACCGGGCCGTGGCGGCGGCCGCGGGCAGGGACGCGGTGGTGGTGGCGACGTACAACGTCACGGCGGCGAGCGCGCAACGCACCCTTGTGGAGCGGCTCGTCGCCACCGGCGTGCCGGTCGTCGCGGTCGCCGTCCGCAACCCCTACGACGTGGCCCGTCTGCCGGGCGTCGGCGCCTTCCTGGCGGCGTACGGCTGGACCGACGTCGAGGTGCGGGCCGCCGCGCGGGTGCTGGCCGGGCGGGTGGCGCCGCGGGGCAGGCTGCCGGTGCCGGTGCAGCGGGCGGACGATCCGGCCCGGGTGCTGTATCCGGTGGGGTACGGCCTGACGTACTAGGGCCTACGCCGCGCATCGGGCGGATCGTCACAGGTGGGCGCAGAGCATCCGCCACGTCTGGCGTGGCTCCCCGCGCGGGCGTCACGCTGGGCGGGGGACGCGCCGGATGGCGGCGTCAAGGGGGGCGGTGGTCGTGCGAGGTGAACGGACGGTGCCGTGGACCGTACCGGCGGTCGTCGTGGCGGCGGTGGTGGCGCTCGTCCTGGCGGCGGTGACGGTGCTGACCGGCTGTCAGCGGTCGTCCGGGGCGTCCGGGTCCGGCCCGGAGCCGTCGGGCGGGGCGGCGACGGTGGTGCGGACCTCGGGGTACGGGGCGGTGTTCCTCGGGGCCGGCGAGTGCAGCTCCTTCGGGACGACCAGCTTCACGGAGGTGTCCTGCGCCGGTGAGCGGGCCTTCGCGCGAGTGGTGGCCCGGCACGACGGCGAGGTCTCCGCAGGGCAGCCCTGCCCGGCGACCACGGACTTCGTCCTGCACATCAGCGAGTCCGGGGCCCTCCACGACGAGGACGGCGACGGCCGCATCGCCCAGGGGTACGCGTGCATGCGCAGGCTCCAGCCGCCGCACCCCGGCGACCCCGGCGGCGGGGGCGGGCCCCGCACGATCGTCGGCGACTGCGTGTACGGCGCGGGCCGGGGCGAGGTCCGCGAGACGGCCTGCGACGGCGGGGGCGGGCACGCGCCCGAGTACCGGGTGACGCGGGCCGTCACCGCCCGCTCGGAGTGCCCGGAGCCGACGACCCTGTACGTCGAGCTCGGCGGGCGCGAACCGGTGGGGTGCGCCCGGCCGGTGTGAGGGACGCACGGACGGGGTGCGGCCCCCGGCGGTTCGACACTGTTGGGAAACGAGCCGTGATCTTGCGTCCCACCGCCGTCAGGCGGTGGGACGCAGTGCTTCAAAGCGTGAGGTGCGGGTTCCGGCTCGAGGGTTGCCGGTGTTCCAGGCGTCGAGTCGGGTGAGGTTCATCGCAG
>NZ_JAVRHI010000269.1:0-17058 GCF_034105845.1 Streptomyces sp. CRN 30
GCTCGCCGCCCCCGCCGACGCCGACCCCGAGCTGCTCCGCGGCTGGGCCCGCGACCTGCGCGGCACCGGCCGCGTCCCGCGCACCGGCGACAGCCGCGCCGACGCCGAGGAACTGCTCGGCGTGGAGACCGAACTGGCCGCCCGGCCCCTGCCGCTGCGGCGCCGGCTCGGGCCCCTCCTCCCCATCGGCGCGCGCACCGCCCTCGGCTGCGCCCTCGCGGGATACGCCTCCCTGGCCGTCGGCATCGGCCGGCCCTACTGGGCGATCGTCACCGCCGCCGCGCTCTACCAGGCCAACATGACCCTGACCTGGAGCCGTACCGTCCAGCGCGTCGTCGGCAACCTGGCGGGCGTCCTGGTCTTCGCCGTCGTCGCCCCGGTCGCCCACCTCCACCAGGCGTTCCTGGTGCTGTTCTGCCTGGCCTGTGGCTTCGGCGCCGAGGCGTTCATCAGCCGCAACTACTGGCTCGGCAGCGTCTGCGTGACCCCGATGGCGCTGCTCATCAGCGAGTTCGCCCGCTACCAGGATCCCGGGGAGCTGATCACCGAACGCGTTCTGGACACCGTCGTCGGCGCAGTCGTCGGGTTCCTCGCCGCGATGGCGGTCACCAACCGGCGTTCCGTCTCCCGGGTCGAGGAGGCCGTCACCGCCGCCGACCGGGCCCGCGAGGGCGCCGCCCGGCTGCTGGCGGAACCCGGTCCGGCCCCCGCCGACCTGGAGGCCGCCCGGCGCGCCCTGGCCACGGCCCTGACCGAGCTGCGGGCCACGACCGACGCCGCGGCCGGCGAATGGTGGCAGCGGGCCCTGCCCCAGGAGAGGGTCGTGCTGGCCGAGCAGGCGGGACACCGTACCCTCGCCGCTACGGTGCGCCGTCGCACAGTGCGCGCGGACCAGGACACGGGCTCGACAACGGAGGACGCGACGCCATGACGGCAACCGACCGGCCAACGGCGACCGGCGACGACATCACGGGGCCGGCGCGGGGCGACACCGTCGCCGGTGTCGTCCGGCAGTGGCGGGCCGTCCACCCCGGCCTGGACACCGGGCCCATGGAGATCATCGGGCGGATCAACCGCTGCGCCGCGCTCCTGCAGCAGGCGGAGGACGCGCCGCTGCGCCGGGTCGGTCTCAGCCGTCCCGAGTTCGACCTGCTGGGCGCGCTGCGCCGCACCGGGCACGAGCTCACTCCCGGGGAACTGGCCCGGGAGACCTTCTCCTCCGGCGCCGCCGTCACCAAACGCCTCAAGCAGCTCTCCGAGCGGGGGCTCGTCGAGCGGCGCGGTGACACGCGGGACCGGCGTGTCGCCCACGTCCGGCTGACCGACGCCGGGCGCGGACTGGTCGACAGCCTGCTGCCCGAGCAGCTCGCCTACGAGACCGCCGCGCTGTCCGGTCTCGGCTCGCCGGAGCGCGGCGAACTCGCCGGGCTCCTCGGCGAACTCCTCGTCCAACTGGAAGGCCGCCTGGGCGCGCCGCGCCCCTGACCGCGGTCAGGAGGCG
This sequence comes from Streptomyces sp. CRN 30, assembly GCF_034105845.1. Taxonomy (NCBI): domain Bacteria; kingdom Bacillati; phylum Actinomycetota; class Actinomycetes; order Kitasatosporales; family Streptomycetaceae; genus Streptomyces; species Streptomyces sp. CRN 30. The sequence continues at coordinate 1,502 of NZ_JAVRHI010000269.1, forward strand.
GGTGCCTCCCGACAGCACCGGGCACACCGGACGCCCACCCGCCTCGCGCCGGGTGCCCGGCCCCCTCGGCGGTCGTTCCCGCGCCCCTTGGCGGCCGTCCCCTCCGGCCCGCCGGGGCCTCGGCCCGCCGGGCCCCCGTCCATCGAGGCCCGCCCCGTCAGACCCGTGGTGCGTCGCGTCTCGGCGACGTACCCTCAACCCGTACCGCACCGCATGGCGGTCTCTCCGTCCGTTCGACCCTGTCCGGAGGACCCCATGCCCGTACCCTCGGTGCGCCCTTTCCGCCGTGACGACCGTGACCAGCTGACCGATCTGGTCAACCGGCACGTCGCCGCCGTCGTGCCCGGCGTCTCCGTCTCCGTGAACACCGTCGTCGGTGCCCTGGAGCGGCAGCCGGACGAGTTCATCACCGACCCGTGGGTGGCCGAGCGCGTGACGCTCGTCGCGGAACAGCGCCGCTCCGTCGTCGCCGCCGCCCATCTGCTGCGCTACCGGGACGGAGCCGAGGTGGGCGACGCCTACCGGGACGCCGGCGCGGTCGACTGGTTCGTCTGCGCCCCGCCGGCGTCGTTCCTGCCGGACGCCGAGGACGCCGCCGACCTGCTGATGAACGCCTGCCTGGCCCAGCTCGCCCGCTGGCGGGTGCGCGTCCGGTACGCCGACGGCGCGCTGCCCGCCCCGGTCGTCCACGGGCTGCCCCGTAACTGGCCGCACGTCCGCGCCGTCTACGAACGGGCGGGTTTCCGGCACGTCGGCGACACCCAGGTCGTCCTGCTGGCGCGGGTGGCCGGCCTGCCCGACGTCCCGCCCGGCCCCGGCGTCACCGTCGAGCGCACGGTGGGGGAGTGCGGCACGCGGCTCACGGCGTACGCCGGGGAACGCGCCCTCGGCTTCATCGAGGTGGACACCGCCCTCGCCCGGCCCGAGCGGCACGTGCGGGCCGCCGGTCTCGCCGACATCGGCAACCTCCACGTCGAACCCGGTGAGCGCGGCACCGGCCTGGAGCACCGGCTGCTCGCCCGCGCCGCCGACTGGCTCGCGCTGTGCGGCGTGGACCGGCTCGTCGCCTACGAGGCGGAGACGGACCTCGCGGCGATCGGGGAACTGACCCGGTGCGGTTTCACGGAGCTGGCCCGCACCGACCGAGGCTGGACCCACCGCCCCGGCTGACGGCCGCCACCCCAGGCTGACGGCCGCCGCCGGACACGGGACCGCTCAGATTCCCGGCCGGTACCGCAGCGGGTGGTCGGCCGGGACCTCCACCAGGACGATCGGTGTGCCGTCCGGGTCCTCGATCCACATCTCGATCAGCCCCCACGGCTCGCGCACCGGCTTCCGCGTGACCGTGACGCCCCGGGCGCGCAGCTCGTCGTGGGCGGCCGCCGCGTCCTCGACCTGCAGCCAGAGCCGCAGGCCCGGTGCGGCGGGTGTCTCGGCGCGGCCGGAGACCTCCAGGAACCCGCCGCCGAGGAAGTAGACGGTGCCGCGGTCCGGTCCGGTGCCGAACTCGCGGTGGACGGCGAGGCCGAGCTGCTCGCCGTAGAAGGCACGCGAGCGGCCGGGGTCGACGGGACGGAGGAGGATACGGCTGCTCAGTACATGCACCATGGCTCCGGAGCCTAACCGCGGCGGCGTTAGGCTCGGGCCTGCCCTGCCGCCGCCGATCGGGAGACCGAACCTCATGGACACCGCCGACGCCCCCGCCGCCGACCTGACCTTCCGCGACGCCGCCGCCGACGACGTGGACACCCTCGTCGCGCTGGTGGAGTCGGCGTACCGCGGGGAGAGCAGCCGGGCCGGATGGACGACCGAGGCGGAGCTCCTCGACGGACAGCGCACGGACCCCGAGGGTGTGCTGGAGATCATCGAGACCCCCGGCAGCCGGCTGCTGACGGCCGAGCGGGACGGCCGGATCGTCGCCTGCTGCCAGCTCCAGCGGCGCGACGGCCACGCCTACTTCGGGATGTTCGCCGTCAGTCCGGCCGCGCAGGGCGGCGGCCTCGGCCGCACGGTGCTGGCCGAGGCCGAGCGGCTGGCCCGCGCGGAGTGGGACGCGGCCGAGATGCACATGACCGTGATCACCGCGCGGGAGGACCTGATCGCCTGGTACGAGCGGCGCGGCTACCGCCGTACGGGCCGGACGAGCCCGTTCCCGTACGGCGACGAGCGCTTCGGCATCCCGCGCCGCCCCGACCTCGCCTTCGAACTGCTGGTCAAGAAACTGGCTACGCCGTGAAGCGGCCCGTCCGCTTGATCTCCGGATAGTCCGTGGTCGCGCCGTCGAGGCCGAAGGCCCGCACCAGGCGCAGCTGGTCCTGGGTGTTGACCACCCAGCCGATGATCCTGAGGTCGGCCTTGCGGGCCAGCTCCACCGTCTCCAGCGTGAGCCGGCGGATGTTGAGGCAGAGCGTCGCGGCCCCGGCCGCCACGGCGCGCTCCGCGATCCCGGAGTCGTAGCGGCTGGCGATGAGCGCCGTACGCACCCCCGGCACCAGCCGGCCGATCTCGGCCACGGCCTCGTCGTGGAACGAGGAGACCTCCACCCGCCCGGCCAGCCCCCGCTCGTTCAGCACCCCGGCCAGCGCCCGCGCCGCCGCCACGTCCTTGATCTCCGCCTGCAGCGGCAGCGACACGGCGTCGAGCACCTCCTCGAAGACCGGCACGCGCTCCTCGCGCCCCGCGTCCAGCGTGCGCAGTTCGGCGAGGGTCTTCCCGGCGATGGGCCCCGTCCCGTCGGTCGTGCGGTCCACCTCGGTGTCGTGCATGACGACGAGCGCGCCGTCCTTGCTCAGATGCAGGTCCAGCTCGATCACGTCGAGTCCGGCCTGTTCTGCGGCGGTGAAGGAGCGCAGGGTGTTCTCGGGTTCGACACCCATGACGCCCCGGTGACCGATGGTGAGGAAGTTCAAGGTGCGGCTCGCTTCCGTCGGCGGTGGCGGTGGCAGGCGCAGCCTAACCGTCCACCGGCGGCCCGCCCCCTGCCGGGAGGTCTCGCAGGAAAAAATGCGGCCGGAGCCGGGGTGAGGCAGGATAATTTCCCGAGGTTTCCCTTGCTGGGAGAAACCTGGCGTGCATACGGTGTCCTTACGCGAGGTTCTCCCGTGGAGGATGGAACATGACGGAAATTCTTGTGCAGGCGGGTGTGGAGGGACAGGTTCCTCCGGCGGGCAGGCTGGTGGAGCACCCGGCATGGCCCGAGCTCAAGGATGCCGTGGAGGGGATCCGGCCATGGCAGTCCAAGGACGGGTCGATCGACTTCGACGCCGACGGAGCCCCGGAGCGCGCGGACGCCGAGGACGCCGTACGCCGCGTCGTACGCGCCGTGCAGGCGCTGTCGCCGTCGCTGCCGCACGACCGCGCCTACCACGAGGCGCTGGCGGCGGACCTCGGCCGCTGGGCCGACGGCGGGTTCGGCGTGCCCGACTTCCTCGACTCGCTGCTCGCCTTCCAGCCCGCGGCACACCGCGCGGACGGCCTCCAGCACCTGGTCGTCTTCCCGATGTACACGCAGAACGGCAATCCGGACCGCAACCTGGAGGCGGTCGTGCTGCGCATGGTCTGGCCGGACTGGCTGGCCGAGCTGGAGCGCACCCGCTACGACAACCCCCTCTTCTGCGGCATCACCTTCGAGGACTTCACCTCCGGCTACGACACCAACTCCGCCGTCCTCTTCCCCGAGACCATCGCCGTGCGCGAGGCGCCCGAGCGGTTCTCCTGGGGCGGCATCTTCTGCGACCGCGAGGCGGCCCGCTTCCGCCGGGTGACCGCCGCCGCCGTGGACGTCCTCGGCCTGGAACTGCCGGAGGACGTCGCCGCGCTGGTCCACGACCAGAAGCGCTGCGAGGAGGCGTTCGTCCTGTGGGACATGGTCCACGACCGCACCCACAGCCACGGCGACCTGCCCTTCGACCCGTTCATGATCAAGCAGCGCCAGCCGTTCTGGATGTACGGCCTGGAGGAGCTGCGCTGCGACCTCACGGCGTTCCGGGAGGCCGTGAAACTCGCGGGCGAGGGCGTCCCGCAGGCCCGTGACGTGCAGGTCGCGGTACTCTTCGACCGCATGTTCCGCTTCCCGGTCACCGGCGAGCGGGTCCGCAACTACGACGGACTCGGCGGCCAGCTCCTCTTCGCCTACCTGCACAAGCACGACGTCGTCCGCTGGACCGACAACCGGCTCACCCTGGACTGGGAGCGCGCCCCGCAGGTCACCAACCGGCTCTGCGAGGAGATCGAGACGCTCTACCGCGACGGCATCGACCGCCCCAAGCTCGTCCACTGGTTCGCCGGGTACGAGCTGGTCTCCGCCTACCTCGCCCCGCACCCCGGCTCCACGTGGGCCAAGGGCCCCGACGCCCTCGACACGACCCTGCCGCCGCGCAAGCTCGTCGATGAGGTGCTTCCCGACGAGTTCCCCCTGAGCATGTTCTACGAGGCACTGTCCAAGAAGCTGAAGAGTGTGATCGCCTCGACCCGGGGCATCACGGCGGACGGCGCCGAGCGGGCCGCCGCGTGAGCGACGGCACGGACACCCGGAACACGCACGACACAGCTCGGGAGGCGAGGGCCATGGGGGCCAAGGGGAACGGGACGCTGGACGGCGCGGTCGTGGCGGTGGCGGGCGCCGGCGGACCCGCCGGACGGGCCGCGCTGCTGCGGCTCGCCGAGGCGGGGGCGACGGTCGTCGGCTCCGACCACGACCCGCAGCGGCTGGCGGAGGCCGTCGACGCGGCACGCTACGCGCACGGCGGCGCCACCGTCACCGGCGAGACCGTCGACCTGCTCGACCCGGCGGCCACCCGGGCCTGGGCCGACCGGATCGAGAAGGACCACGGCAGGGTCGACGGCCTGGTCCACCTCGTCGGCGGCTGGCGCGGCAGCCAGACCTTCACCAAGACCGACCTCGGTGACTGGGACGCGCTGGAGAAACTGCTCATCCGCACCGTCCAGCACACCTCCCTCGCCTTCCACGAGGCGCTCCAGCGCAGCGACCGGGGCCGCTACGTCCTGATCAGCGCGGCCGGCGCGAGCAAACCCACCGCGGGCAACGCCGCCTACGCCGCCGCGAAGGCCGCCGCCGAGGCGTGGACGCTCGCCATGGCCGACTTCTTCCGCAAGGCGGGGGGCGAGCAGGGGCCGACGTCCGCGGCTGCGATCCTGGTGGTCAAGGCGTTGGTGCACGACGCGATGCGCGCCGAGCGCCCCAACGCGAAGTTCGCGGGCTTCACGGATGTCGAGGACCTCGCCGAGGCGGTCACCGGAGTCTGGGCGAAGCCCGCCGCGGAAGTGAACGGAACCCGTCTGTGGCTGACCGAGAAGCCGTGAACCCACCGAAGACCGACGCGCGTCGCCGGCACGACCCCGAGGCGCGCGGCTTCGCCAGCGACAACTACGCCGGGGCCCACCCGGAGGTGCTCGCCGCCCTGGCCCTGGCCAACGGCGGGCACCAGGTCGCGTACGGCGAGGACGACTACACCCGCGACCTCCAGGGTGTGATCCGCAGCCACTTCGGGCCCACGGCCGAGGCGTTCCCGGTCTTCAACGGCACCGGCGCCAATGTCGTAGCCCTCCAGGCGCTCACCGACCGCTGGGGCTCGGTGATCTGCGCCGAGAGCGCCCACATCAACACCGACGAGGGCGGCGCCCCCGAGCGGATGGCCGGCATCAAGCTGCTCACCGTGGAGACCCCCGACGGCAAGCTCACCCCCGAGCTGATCGACCGGCAGGCGTTCGGCTGGGAGGACGAGCACCGGGCGATGCCGCAGGCCGTCTCGATCACCCAGTCCACCGAGCTGGGCACCCTGTACACGCCCGACGAGATCCGCGCGATCTGCGACCACGCCCACGCGCACGGCCTGCGGGTCCACCTCGACGGCTCCCGGATAGCCAACGCCGCCGCCTCGCTCGACGTCCCCATGCGGACGTTCACCAACGCGGCCGGCGTCGACGTCCTCTCGCTGGGCGGCACGAAGAACGGCGCCCTGTTCGGCGAGGCCGTCGTGGTCATCGAGCAGAGCGCCGTGCGCCGCATGAAGCACCTGCGCAAGATGTCGATGCAGCTCGCCTCGAAGATGCGGTTCGTCTCGGTGCAGCTGGAGGCGCTGCTCGCCAGAGACCTGTGGCTGCGCAACGCCCGGCACTCCAACGCGATGGCGCAGCGCCTGGCCGAGGGCGTCCGCGCCGTGGACGGGGTGGAGATCCTCTACCCGGTGCAGGCCAACGCGGTCTTCGCCCGGCTGCCGCACGAGGTGAGCGAGCGGCTGCGGAAGCGGTTCCGGTTCTACTTCTGGGACGAGGTGGCGGGCGACGTCCGCTGGATGTGCGCCTTCGACACCACCGAGGACGACGTGGACGCCTTCGTCGCGGCGCTCAAGGAGGAGATGGCCGCCCAGTAGCCGAGGCCATACGGAGGCCGTGCATAGGTATGCGGTCACCTGTAAAGTCATTGACTGTCGGGTGATCGCTTTCCTATGCTCTGCGGACATGGAGCTGATCCAGGAAACCCCCGACCTCTCCGCCTATCTGGCCGCAGACGAGGTCATCGACCACGAACACCCGCTGGTCAGGGCGACGGCCGCGCGTCTCGCCAAGGACGCGGAGGACTCGTATGCCTATGCGCGGCTGGCGTTCGAGTTCGTACGCGACACCATTCCCCACTCGCAGGACTCCGGTGACCCGCGCGTCACCTGGCGCGCCTCGGACGTCCTGGAGCGGCGCACCGGCATCTGCTACGCCAAGGCCCACGCCCTGACCGCGCTGCTGCGCGCCGAGGACATCCCGGCCGCGCTCTGCTACCAGCGGCTGCGCGACGACGACGGCGCCGGCCACGTCGTGCACGGACTGATCGCCGTACGGTTCAACGGCGCGTGGCACCGGCAGGACCCGCGCGGGAACAAGCCGGGGGTGGACGCGCGGTTCAGTCTGGCGGGGGAGCGGCTGGCCTGGGTGCCCGACCCCGCGGCGGGCGAGGAGGACCACCCGTGCCTGTACGCCGCGCCGCACCCGGCCGTCCTTGACGCCCTGCGCACGGCCACCGACCGCCCGCATCTGTGGCGGATCCTGCCGGCCGGCCTGTGAGACCGGCCGGCCGCGGCACCGGTCAGTGCGCCTCGGCCGCCCGGACCTGCTCCGGCGTCGGCGCCGTACCGCCCAGGTGGGCCGGCATCCACCAGGTGTCGTCCGCGTCCTTCGGCCGCACCGGGTAGGCGCGCTGGGCGGCCTCCAGCAGCTCGTGGACGCGCTCGCGCAGCCGGCGCGTGATCGCACCGGCGTACTGGTCGCGGGTGGCCTCCACCGCCTCGCCGACCCGGATGGTCACCGGGATGTGGCTGCGCTTGAAGTTGCGCGGGTGGCCCTTGGTCCACAGCCGCTGCGTCCCCCACAGGGCCATCGGCACCAGCGGCACCCCGGCCTCCTGCGCCAGGCGCGCCGCACCCGACTTGAAGCTCTTCAGCGTGAACGACTCGGAGATCGTCGCCTCCGGGAAGACGCCGATGATCTCGCCCTTCCTCAGTGAGTCCAGGGCGTGCGCGTACGCCGCCTCGCCCTGCTTGCGGTCGACCGGGATGTGTTTCATCCCGCGCATCAGCGGACCGGAGACGCGGTGCCGGAAGACGGACTCCTTCGCCATGAAGCGGACCAGCCGCTTCTGCGGCAGCGCCGCCAGGCCGTTGAAGATGAAGTCCAGATAGCTGATGTGGTTGCTCACCAGCACGGCGCCGCCCGAGCGCGGGATGTTCTCCGAACCCTGGCAGTCGATCTTGAGGTCCCACACCTTGAACAGGGTGCGGGCGAGACCGACGACCGGGCGGTAGACGAGTTCTGCCATGGGCGGTGCGGACCCTTCCTTCTCTGCCTGGGAAGGGAACTCCCAGTAGGAACTTACGCAGCCGTAGGTTTACGGCTTGTCGCAGATCGTGCCCGAAGAACGACCCGCGTACCAGCCCTGGTGCCCGCCGAGGGCGAGATTCTCATCACGTCCCCGCGTCCGCTCCCCGGCACGGGACAGTGGTGGGCGAGGGGAGGCGGGAATCTTTCGCCACCCCCTCGGCGCTGCACCGGGGAAGGGCCGCGGGCGAGAGGGCCGAGCTGAGGGGAGCGGAGCGTGCGGGAGCGCGTAGAAGCCGAAGAGCACGAGGACGGGCTCCACCGGCGGCTGGACGCGGCGGAACTCGGCGCGGAGCTGGGCGCGCGGGCCACGCTGGTCCAGTTCTCCAGCGCCTTCTGCGCACCGTGCCGGGCCACCCGGCGGGTGCTCGGCGAGGTGGCCGGCCTGGTGCCGGGCGTCGCCCACGTCGAGATCGACGCCGAGGCGCGCCTGGAGCTGGTCCGGGCGCTGGAGATCAGCGTCACCCCCACCGTGCTGGTGCTGGACGCGGGGGGCCGGGTCGTGCGACGGGCCGCGGGACAGCCGCGCAAGGCGGACGTGATCGCCGCGCTGGGGGAGGCGGTGTGAGCCGGGCACCGGGCCCGGCGGGGTTTCCGGATACCGGAACACTCACTTGACCGGGCGCACCGACTATCGTCAGCCTGACTCTAAGCATCCGGCCTCCTCCCGGCCGGGAGCGCGGCGCAGAAGGACAGATCGCATGACGGCCACACCCGACCTGGCCCGCCTCGGGACCGACACCCCCGGCCTGCTGCGGTCCGTCTTCCGGCGGCACGCGGCGGGCGTCGCCGTGATCACGGCGAGCGGTGGCGCCGGCCCGGTGGGCTTCACCGCCACCTCCCTCACCTCCGTCTCCGCGGCACCGCCGCTGGTCTCCTTCGGCGTCGGCACCGGCTCCTCCAGCTGGCCGGTGGTCGAGGAGACCGGACACGTCGGCGTGCACATACTCGGCGAGCACCAGCAGGAGCTGGCCGCCACCTTCGCGCGCAGCGGCGCCGACCGCTTCGGACCGCCCACCGCCTGGCGCGAGGGACCCGAGGGCGTGCCCGTCCTGGACGGCGTGCTCGCCTGGCTGGTCTGCCGGGTGGTCGCCCGCATCCCCGCCGGCGACCACCGGCTCGTGCTCGCGGAGGTGCTGCGCGGCGACCCCACGGGCGACGGGCGTCCGCTGCTGTACCACCAGGGCCGGTTCGGCGGCCTGAGCGGCTGACCGCCCCTCGGGCCACTTCTGCGAAGCCGTCGGGTTCCGGTTACGCTGCGTTGCGAAGGTCACAGTTCAAAGCGCTTGCTTAGCGGGCATGAACTGGATGTACTGACGAGTAATATTCAGGCCGGAGCGCAGGTCGCCCCGGCCGGGACCGTCCACATGGGGCGCCTATGCTGCCTGCAAGAGGCAGTACTGAAATGTCGACGCAGTAGGAGAGCCGGCGTGAGCTTGAGGATCGTTGTCACCGTGAAGTACGTGCCCGACGCCACCGGCGACCGGCACTTCGCCGATGACCTGACCGTCGACCGGGACGACGTCGACGGTCTGCTCTCGGAACTGGACGAGTACGCGGTCGAGCAGGCGCTCCAGATCTCCGAGAATTCCGACGACGACGTGGAGATCACCGTCCTGACGGTGGGCCCGGAGGACGCCAAGGACGCGCTGCGCAAGGCGCTGTCCATGGGCGCGGACAAGGCGATCCACGTCGAGGACGACGACCTGCACGGCACCGACGCGATCGGCACCTCCCTGGTCCTGGCCAAGGCCGTTGAGAAGGCCGGCTACGACCTGGTGATCTCCGGCATGGCCTCCACCGACGGCACGATGGGCATCGTCCCCGCGCTGCTCGCCGAGCGCCTCGGCGTGCCGCAGGTGACGCTCCTGTCCGAGGTCGCGGTCGAGGACGGCAAGGTGACCGGCCGCCGCGACGGCGACGCCGCGAGCGAGCAGCTCGAAGCCGCGCTGCCCGCCGTGGTCTCGGTGACCGACCAGTCGGGCGAGGCCCGCTACCCGTCCTTCAAGGGCATCATGGCGGCGAAGAAGAAGCCGGTTCAGTCCTGGGACCTGTCCGACCTCGACATCGACGAGGACGAGGTCGGCCTGGAGAACGCCTGGACCGCCGTCGACACCGCGGACGAGCGCCCGGCGCGCACCGCGGGCACGATCGTCAAGGACGAGGGCGAGGGCGGCAAGCAGCTCGCCGCGTTCCTCGCGGAGCGCAAGTTCGTCTGACGCGGCCCCGCGGCCCGGACGTCCCTGCCGGGCCCGCGCCCGCCGACCGCCCACCGTCTTTTCGCAAAGCAGGAGAGAAGAAGTCCCATGGCTGAAGTTCTCGTCTACGTCGACCACGTGGACGGTGCCGTCCGCAAGCCGACCCTGGAGCTGCTGACCCTGGCCCGCCGCGTCGGCGAGCCGGTCGCCGTCGCGCTGGGCAACGGCGCCGCCGACACCGCCGCCGCGCTCGCCGAGCACGGCGCGGTCAAGGTCCTCACCCACGAGGCCGCCGAGTACGCCGACTACCTGGTCGTGCCGAAGGTCGACGCCCTCCAGGCCGCCTACGCGGCCGTTTCCCCGGCCGCCGTCCTGGTGCCGTCCTCCGCCGAGGGCAAGGAGATCGCCGCGCGCCTCGCGCTGCGCATCGGCTCCGGCATCATCACCGACGCCATCGACCTGGAGGCCGGTGACTCCGGTCCCGTCGCCACGCAGTCGGTGTTCGCCGCCGCCTACACCACCAAGTCCCGCGTCTCCAAGGGCACTCCGGTCATCACGGTCAAGCCGAACTCGGCCGCCGTGGAGGCCGCCCCGGCCGCCGGCGCGGTCGAGGCCCTGTCGGTGTCCTTCTCGGACGCCGCCACGGGTACGAAGGTCACCGGCCGCACCCCGCGCGAGTCGACGGGCCGCCCGGAGCTGACCGAGGCCGCGATCGTCGTCTCCGGCGGCCGCGGTGTCAACGGCGCCGAGAACTTCGGCATCATCGAGGCCCTCGCCGACTCCCTCGGCGCGGCCGTCGGCGCCTCGCGTGCCGCGGTGGACGCCGGCTGGTACCCGCACACCAATCAGGTGGGCCAGACCGGCAAGTCCGTCTCGCCGCAGCTGTACATCGCCTCCGGCATCTCCGGCGCGATCCAGCACCGCGCGGGCATGCAGACGTCGAAGACGATCGTGGCGGTCAACAAGGACGCCGAGGCGCCCATCTTCGACCTGGTCGACTACGGCGTGGTCGGTGACCTCTTCGAGGTCGTCCCGCAGCTCACCGAGGAGATCAAGACCCGCAAGGGCTGATCCCCGAGAACCGCGCAGAGGCCCCCGTGACCGGCATCCGGTCGCGGGGGCCTCCGCCGTCCGGCTCACCCCAGCGTCAGCCACGCCTGGACGGGCAGGTGGTCGCTCGGGAACTGCCCGTCGCGGGCGAAGGTGTCGATCGCCGCCCGGTGCACCGCGATCCCCGGCGTGGTCAGGATCCAGTCGATCCGGGCACCGTCCGGCACCAGCGGTCCGTAGCCGTGGAACGTCCCGTACAGGGGGCCGCGTTCGGCCGCCGCGTCCCAGGAGTCGGCCAGACCGGCGGCGAGCATCGTGTCGTAGACCGGGTTGCCGTGGGCGGCCACGTTGAAGTCACCGGTCACGATCAGCGGCAGCGACGCGTCGAGGCGGCCGATCCGCTCGGCGATGAGCGACGCGGCACGCGCGCGTGCGTTCTGACTGGCGTTGTCGAGGTGGGTGTTCAGGAAACAGAACTCCCGGTCGTCGTCGGCGAGGTCCCGGAAGCGGACCCAGGTGACCATGCGGATGGAGCCGCCGCCCCAGGTGTTCGAGCCGATCACGTCCGGGGTGTCGGAGAGCCAGAAGTGGTCGTACTCCAGCGGGGGAGGCGGCGGGTGTCGTAGAGGACGGCCATGAACTCGTCGCGGCTGCCGCCCGCGCGGCCGGTGCCGATCCAGTCGTGGTGCGGGCCGAGGTCGGCCGCGATGTCGCGCACCTGCTGGTACAGGCCCTCCTGGGTGCCGAGGACGTGCGGGCGCTCGCGGCGCAGCAGGGCCCGGGTGACGGGTCTGCGGGCGGCCCAGCTGTTCGGCTCCGCCGTACTGGCGTAGCGCAGGTTGAAGGACATGACGGCCAGCTCCCCGGCCCGCGGTGTGCGCGGCGCGGCCGAGGCGGCGGACGGTGCTGTACTGGACAGCGGCAGGGCGACGGCGGCGGCGAGGGCGGTCTTCAGACCGATGCGGCGGGTGACCCGGTGGGGACGGTGCACGGGGACTCCTTCGGCGACGGGACGGATGGTGCGGAGGTGTCACGGGGGCCGGACACGACGGTCCCATGAGGACGTGAACATGCCGAGAGGGACGGATGGACCGGCGGGCAAGAGGGTGTTGACCGGCGGGAAGATCGCCGGATAACTTCGCTCTACGGATTGTTGATTCCACAAGACGGAAACTATTGCCTCTGCGGTGCGGAGCGGTCCCGAGACAGGGAGCGTCTCCGTGGCGCGGGAACGAGGAGGGTGTTGCATGGGTCAGCCGGAGAAGGTGGCGACGAGCCTCGCGGGCGCCGTGGGCGAGGAGATCAGCGCGTCCCTCGCGCCGGTCGATGCCGAACTGGCGCGCCGCTACCCCGGGGACCCCGGGACCCGCCAGCCGGTCCACACCGTCTACGTCCCCGGTGACGCCTTCGCCGCCGACACCGTCCGCTCCTGGGGCGACCGGGCGCTGGCGGCCCTCGACGAACACGCCCCGGACGCCGCCTCCTTCGCCGCCGTCCTCGGCCTGACCGACGACCTCGCCGAACCCGTCTACCGCCGCGTGCGCGCCAAACTGGAGCGCGAGCCGGTGGAGGACCTGCGGATCGACTTCGAGGACGGCTACGGCAACCGCCCCGACGCCGAGGAGGACGCGCACGCCGCCCGCGCCGCCCGGCTGATCGCCGAGGCCCACGCCGACGGCACCGCGCCGCCGTACACCGGCATCCGCATGAAGTGCATGGAGGCGGCGGTCCGCGACCGCGGCATCCGCACCCTCGACATCTTCCTCACCGGACTGCTGGAGGCCGGCGGCCTGCCCGACGGACTCGTCCTGACGCTGCCGAAGGTGACCTACCCCGAGCAGGTCACCGCCATGGCGCGGCTCCTGGAGGCGTTCGAGCGGGCGCGCGGCCTCGCGGACGGCCGGATCGGCTTCGAGATCCAGATCGAGACCAGCCAGTCGATCCTGGCCACCGACGGCACCGCCACCGTGGCCCGCATGATCCAGGCCGCCGGGGGCCGGGCCACCGGACTGCACTACGGCACCTTCGACTACAGCGCCTGCCTCGGCGTCTCCGCCGCCCACCAGGCCAGCGACCACCCGGCCGCCGACCACGCCAAGGCGGTCATGCAGGTCGCCGCCGCGGGCACCGGCGTACGCGTCAGCGACGGCTCCACCAACGTGCTGCCCGTCGGCCCGACCGCCAAGGTCCACGACGCCTGGCGGCTGCACTACGGCCTCACCCGCCGCGCCCTGGCCCGCGCCTATTACCAGGGCTGGGACATGCACCCCGGCCACATCCCCACCCGGTACGCGGCCGTCTTCGCCTTCTACCGCGAGGGGTTCGAGCAGGCCGCCGCCCGCCTCGCCCGCTACGTCAACCGGGCCGGCGGCGACGTCATGGACGAGCCCGCCACCGCCAAGGCCCTCAGCGGCTACCTGCTGCGCGGCCTGGACTGCGGCGCCCTCGACATCGGCGAGGTCGCCCGCCTGACCGGGCTGACCCGCGCCGACCTGGAGGGCTTCTCGGCACCCCGGCGGGGCGACCTGACGGCCGCCACCCGGTGACGCTCAGCCCGCCGGGGGGATCTCGCCCGAGCCGCGGGCGATCAGCCGGGTCGGCAGTTCGATGCGCCCGGGGGTGAGCAGGCCCCCGTCCAACTGCTGGAAGAGGCGCTCCGCGGCGGTCCGTCCCAGGGCCGCCGCGTCCTGCGCCACCACGGTCAGTCCCGGCCGGAGCAGGTCGGCCAGCTCGATGTCGTCGAAGCCGACGAGGGCGACGCCGTGCGGGTGCCGGGCCAGCACCCGGATCACGGTCACCGTCACCCGGTTGTTGCCGGTGAAGACCGCCGTGACCGGATGCGGGTCCGCGAGCATCTCCTCGGCCGCCCGGCGCACCCGCTCCGGGTCGGTCGCGCCCAGCGACATCCAGGAGTCCTTGACGGGTATGCCCGCCTCCTCCATGGCGGCGCGGTAGCCGCGCAGCCGCTCGGCGGCGGTGTGGATGCGGGGCATGTCGCCGATGAAGCCGATCCTGCGGTGGCCGTGCGCGATGAGGTGGGCGACGCCGTCGCGGGCGCCGCCGAAGTTGTCGCAGAGCACCACGTCGGCGTCGACGTGGCCCGCCGGGCGGTCCACGAACACCGTGGCCACGCCGGCCCGCAGCTCCGGCTCCAGGTACCGGTGGTCGTCCCCGGCCGGGATCACCACAAGGCCGTCCACCCGCCGCGCGCACAGCGCGAGCACCAGTTCCTGCTCGCGCTCCGGGTCCTCGGCGCTGGACCCGTTGATGAGCAGGGCGCCGTGCGACCGGGCCACCTCCTCCACCGCCCGGCTGAGCGGGCCGTAGAACGGGTCCGCCAGGTCCTCCAGGACGAGCCCGACACTGGCCGTACGCCCCTTGCGGAGCACCCGCGCGCTGTCGTTGCGGCGGAAGCCGAGGGCGTCGATGGCCTCCTGGACGCGGCGTTCGGTCTCCGGGGTGACGCCGGGCTCCCCGTTGACCACACGCGACACGGTCTTCAGGCCGACGCCGGCGCGGGCGGCGACGTCCTTCATGGTCGGGCGGTTGCCGTAACGGTTGCCGCTGGTGCGGTTCAAGCGGCGGGCCATGTCGGGCACGATGGGGGATCCTGTCCTGTCGTCCACGGGATTGCGACGGCTCCTGTCGTCCATGGGGAGCGTTCGCCCATGGGGTTGTATGAGGATGTGGCGTCGAGCATAGAGCCTGGACAACGTTGTCAGATGGGGTGGACACTGTCCATCGCACGCTCATGTTCCTGATGGCTGACGGGGAGAACCGACTCTGATGGACACCGACCTCGTGGCCGCGCTGGACATCGGCGGCACGAAGATCGCCGGGGCGCTGGTGGACGGCGACGGCCGGATCCTGGCGCGGGCCCAGCGGGCGACGCCCGCGCGGGAGGACGGCGACACCGTGATGGGAGCCGTCGAGGAGGTGCTCGGCGAGCTGACGGCCGCGCCCCTGTGGGAGCGGGTCGGGGCCGTCGGCATCGGCAGCGCGGGGCCGGTGGACGCCTCCGCCGGTACGGTGAGCCCGGTCAACGTCCCCGGCTGGCGGGGGTATCCGCTGGTCTCCCGGGTGCGGGACGCGACGGGCGGACTGCCGGTCGAGCTGATCGGCGACGGGGTGGCCATCACGGCGGCCGAGCACTGGCAGGGCGCGGCGCGCGGGCACGACAACGCGCTGTGCATGGTGGTCTCCACGGGCGTCGGCGGCGGTCTGGTCCTCGGCGGCCGGCTGCATCCCGGGCCCACCGGCAACGCGGGCCACATCGGGCACATCAGCGTCGACCTCGACGGCGACGCGTGCCCGTGCGGGGCGCGCGGCTGCGTGGAGCGCATCGCGAGCGGGCCGAACATCGCGCGGCGCGCGCGGGAAGGGGGCTGGCGGCCCGGCCCGGACGGCGACACGTCGGCCGCCGCG
>NZ_JAVRHI010000270.1:0-6058 GCF_034105845.1 Streptomyces sp. CRN 30
GGCGCCGGCGGGCATCACCGCCGAGCCGAGGCCCGGAGCGGCGCCCGTCCCGCTCACCCCGGCCCAGCGCACCGCCCTGCTGAAGTCCGCGACGAGGGCCGGCGGCGCCACCGCGGACGCACTCGGCCTGGGCGCCGAGGAAGAACTGCGGCCGCGGGACGTCCGCAAGGACGCGGACGGCACGGTGCACACCCGCTACGAGCGCACCTACGCCGGCCTTCCGGTCATCGGTGGCGACCTGGTGGTCCACCAGCGCCCCGAGGCCCGCAGGACCGTCACCAGGGCCACGGACGCGGAGATCACCGTGCCCACCGTCAAGGCCACCGTCCCGGCCGCGAAGGCCGAGAAGACCGCCCTGGCCAGTGCGGACGCCGAGGGCACGCGCGGGACCGAGGCGGAGGGCGCGCCGCGGCTGGTCGTGTGGGCGGCCGACGGGGCGCCCGCCCTCGCCTGGGAGTCCGTCGTCACCGGCGTGCGGGAGGACGGCACACCGAGCGAACTGCACGTCGTCACCGACGCGGAGAGCGGCAAGGTCCTGCGCGAGTTCGAGGGCGTCAAGGCCGGTGCCGGACACGGACAGTTCAGCGGCGAGGTCGACGTCGCCACCACCCGGGGCGCCGACGGGTACGAGCTGTACGACACCCGGCGCAACCACCGGACGTACGACCTGGCGCACGGCACGACCGGTACCGGCACCCTCCTCACCGACGCGGACGACACCTGGGGTGACGGGACACCGCAGCACGTCCAGACCGCCGCCGTGGACGCCGCCTACGGAGCCCAGCAGACCTGGGACTTCTTCCACGACCGGTTCGGCCGCAACGGGATAGCCGACGACGGCCGCCAGGCCTACTCGCGCGTCCACTTCGGCAACAACTACTCCAACGCGCTGTGGGGCCACAACGGCTGCTTCTGCATGACCTACGGGGACGGCGCGGGCAACGCCAACCCCCTGACCGCCCTCGACGTCGCCGCCCACGAGATGTCCCACGGCGTCACCGAGGCGACCGCGAACCTCATCTACAGCGGCGAGTCCGGCGGGCTGAACGAGGCGACCAGCGACATCTTCGCCGCGGCCGTGGAGTTCTTCGCCGACAACCCGAGCGACACCCCCGACTACGAGGTCGGCGAACTGATCGACATCAACGGCGACGGCACACCGCTGCGTCACATGGACGAGCCGTCCAAGGACGGGGTCTCCCAGGACTACTGGTCGCGCGCGACCGCGGGCGCCGACGTCCACTTCTCCTCCGGCGTGGCGAACCACTTCTTCTACCTGCTCGCGGAGGGCAGCGGAGCCAGGACCGTCAACGGCGTCGCCTACGACAGCCCGACCTACGACGGCCTCCCCGTCCCCGGCATCGGGTTGCACAACGCCACCGACGTCTGGTACCGGGCGCTGACCACGTACATGACGTCCAGCACGGACTACGCCGGGGCCCGCGAGGCGACCCTCCAGGCCGCCGCCGACCTGTTCGGCCGGTCCAGCGAGGCGTACGAGACCGTGGGTGACGCCTGGGCCGCGGTGAACGTCGGACCGCGCTTCGTCGACCACATCGCGCTCACCGCGCCGGGCGACCAGCAGGCCGCCGTCGGCCAGCCGGCCTCGCTGCGCGTCACCGCCCGCACCAGCCGGGACGGGGAGCTGACCTACTCGGCCACCGGGCTGCCCGGCGGACTGTCCCTCGACGCCGCCACCGGTGTCGTCTCCGGCACCCCGACCGAGGCGGGCGACTACACCCCCACGGTCACGGTGGGCGTCGGCGGGCAGAGCGAGACACGGACGGTGACGTTCTCCTGGGAAGTGCTCCCCTCCGGCGGCGACTTCTTCGTCAACCCGGGCGACGTGCACGTCCCCGACGGCGGTGACCCGGTGGAGTCCCCGCTCGTCGTGACCGGCCGCACCGGCAACGCACCGAGCGATCTCCAGGTCACGGTGGACATCGTCCACACCTACCGTGGTGACCTGGTGATCGACCTGGTCGGGCCCGCGGGCACGGTGTACCGGCTGAAGAACGTCAGCAGCGACTCGGGCGACGACCTCCACACCACGTACACCGTGGACGCCTCCGCCGAACCGGCCGACGGCACCTGGCGCCTGCGCGTGCAGGACATGTACGCGCTGGACGTCGGCTACATCGACAGCTGGCAGCTGACCTTCTGATCCCCCTCGCCCGTTCCCGCCCCGCCCCGCCCGTTCCGCCCCGCCCGGTCCGCCGGACGGGGCGGAACGCCGCCGTCAGGCCGTGGTGGCGGGCAGCTTCGCGATCAGTGCCGAGAGCTCGTCGCACTCCTGCGGCGTCAGATCGGTGAGCGGGGGACGGACCGGGCCCGCGCCGTGGCCGGTGGCGGTCATGCCGGCCTTGACGATGCTGACCGCGTAGCCGGCCCGGCGGTTGCGGATCTCGGTGTACGGGAGCACGAAGTCCGACAGCATGCGGGTGACGTCGGCCTGCCGGCGCTCGCGGACCGCGGCGTAGAAGGTGAGGGCGAACCCGGGCAGGAAGTTGAAGATGGCCGAGGAGTAGGTCGTCACGCCCAGCTGGAGGTAGGGCAGGGCGTACGTCTCGGCCGTGGGCAGGCCGCCGATGTAGGTGAGGCGCTCACCGAGGCGGGCGTGGACGCGGGTCATGGTGTCGATGTCACCGACGCCGTCCTTGTAGCCGATCAGGTTGGGGCAGGTGTCGGCGAGGCGGGCGACGGTGTCGGCCGAATAGACCGCGTTGGCGCGGCTGTAGATCACCACGCCGAGCGAGGTGGCCCGGCAGACCGCCTCGACGTGCCGGGCGAGACCCTCCTGGCTCGCCTCGGTGAGGTAGGGCGGGAACAGCAGGATGCCGTCCGCGCCGGCGCGTTCGGCGGCGGCGGCCAACTCGACCGCGGTGGCGGTGCCGTAGCCGACGGGGGCGAGGATCGGGGTGCCGTCGGGGGCGCTGCGGACGGCGGCGGTCACGACGCGTTCGACCTCGGCGGGGGTGAGGGAGAAGAACTCGCCCGTGCCGCCGGCGGCGAAGAGGCCGCCCACGTCGTACCCGGCCAGGCGGACGATGTTCGCGCGGTACGCGTCCTCGTCGAAGGAGAGGTCGTCGCGGAAGTGGGTCACGGGGAAGGACAGCAGCCCGGAGCCGATGCGGCGGCCGAGTTCTGCCGGGGTGAAGGATGCCATGGGACTGCTCCTGGAGGTCGTGTTCGTGCCGGTACGGCGGTGCCGTGGGCGTGGTGACGGCGCGGGCGGCGCGGCTGTCCGTTGTCGACGCCGCCCGCGCCGGGTTCCGTGGACACCGGCGGCGCGGGAGGAACGCGCGCGGCCGGTGGACGAAAGGGGCGGGTCAGGGGCGGGTGCCGGCCTCGTGCGTCGCGGTGGTCCAGGCGCGGGCCTGCTCGGTGAGGGTGAAGCCGAGGCCGGGCCGGGAGGGGACGAGCATGCGGCCGTCGCGGATCTCCAGCCGCTCCTCGAACAGCGGCTCCAGCCAGTCGAAGTGCTCCACCCAGGGTTCGATCGGGTAGGCCGCGGCCAGGTGGAGGTGGATCTCCATCGCGAAGTGCGGGGCGAGCTGGAGCTGGTGGTGCTCGGCGAGCGCGGCCAGCTTGAGGAACTGGGTGATGCCGCCGATCCGGGGCGCGTCCGGCTGGATGACGTCGGCGGCTCCGTGCCGGATGAGTTCGTAGTGCTCGGCGACGCTGGCCAGCATCTCGCCGGTGGCGACGGGGGTGTCCAGGGAGGCGGCGAGGGACGCGTGGCCCTGGGCGTCGTAGGCGTCCAGCGGCTCCTCGATCCAGACCAGGCCGAACTCCTCCATGGCGCGGCCCATGCGCCGCGCGGTGGGCCGGTCCCACTGCTGGTTGGCGTCGACCATGAGGGGAACGTCGTCGCCGACGTGCTCGCGCACCGCGGTCAGCCGGGCGAGGTCGTACTTCCCGTCGGGGTGGCCGACCTTGAGCTTGATGCCGCCGATGCCGCTGGCGAGGGAGGCGGCGGCGTTGTCCAGGACCTGCTCGGTGGGGGTGTGCAGGAACCCGCCGGAGGTGTTGTAGCAGCGCACCGAGTCGCGGTGGGCGCCCAGCAGTTTGGCCAGGGGGAGCCCGGCGCGCTTGGCCTTGAGGTCCCACAGGGCGACGTCGTAGGCGGCGATCGCCTGCGTGGCCAGTCCGCTGCGGCCCACCGAGGCACCGGCCCAGACGAGCTTGGTCCAGATCTTCCCGATGTCGCTGGGGTCCTCGCCGATCAGGTTCTCGGCTGTCTCCTTGGCGTGGGCGAACTGGCCGGGCCCGCCGGCGCGCTTGGAGTAGCTGAAGCCGACGCCCTCGTGGCCCTGCTCGGTCACGATCTCCACGAAGAGGAAGGCCACCTCGGTCATCGGCTTCTGCCGGCCGGTGAAGACCTTCGCGTCACTGATCGGCGTGGCCAGCGGGAGTGTCACCGAGGACAGCCGCAGCCAGGCGATCCGGTCGATGGTCGCGTCGCCCTGCGTGGAGGTGGATGCGGCGTACGGCGTCGTGTTCATCGTGGTCACCACTTCGAGTCCCTGGGGTTGCGGCGGTCGGTCGCGGGCCGCACCGGTCGGCGCCTCACGGGTGCGCGGGGGAGGGGGTCCGGGAGGGACACGGCGGTGCTCGTGGCGAGCGCGGGCGGACCCATGGTGCGTGCTCCAGGTGCCGGACGACCTCGCCCGACGTGGGGTGCGGCGGGTGCGAGGGCGGGTCGCCGTCTGTCGACAGGTGACGTTACGGTCGCGAATGATTCACGTCCAACACAGTTTTTGGATGTCGCGATACCTGGAGAGCATCAGTGTTCACCTTTGCCCAGTTGACGAGTTTCGTGGCCGTCGCCGAGGAACTGCACTTCACCCGTGCCGCGGAACGGCTCAACATGACGCAGCCACCGTTGAGCCGGCAGATCCAGCTGCTGGAGAACGAACTGCGGGTGCACCTGTTGGACCGCACCAACCGCACCGTGCGGCTCACCCCCGCAGGGCGGGCCTTCCTGGTCGAGGCGCGTCGCATCCTGCGCCAGTCCGAGCACGCCACGCTCGCGGTGCGCCGGGTCTCCAGCGGCGAGTCCGGGGCGATCGCCCTCGGTTTCACGGCCGCCAGCGCCTACTCCGCGCTCGGCGGCCTCCTGGACACCGCGCGGGCCGCGCTGCCGGACGTGGAGATCCTGCTGCGCGAGCTCGTCAGCCGTGACCAGCTCAAGGCCCTCGGTGAGGGCTCGCTCGACCTGGGGCTGATCCGGCCCTCGGCCACGGGCGCCGACCTCACCTCCCGCACGGCGGTGCGGGAGGGGCTGCTGGCCGCCCTGCCCGCACGGCACCCGCTGGCCGCCGCGGTGGGCCCGATGCGGATCGAGGACCTCGCCGGCGAGGACTTCCTGATGTACTCGCCCATCGAGGCCCGCTACTTCCACGAACTGCTGGTCAGCATCTTCCGGGCCGCACAGGTACGGCCCGTCATCACCCAGTACCTCTCGCAGGTGCACAGCATCCTGGCGCTGGTCGAGGGCGGCCTGGGCATCGCCCTCGTGCCCGAGTCCGCCGCCCGGATGCGCTACGGCGGGATCGTCTTCCGGCCGGTGGCCCTGGCGGACCCGCACCCGGTCGAACTGAACCTGGTGTGGCGCAGGAACAACGACAATCCCGCGCTGGAGGCGCTGCTGCGCCACCTGTGACCTGCGCCCGGCTCGCCCACGACACGGGGCAGTCGTACGGGCCAGTCATACAAGCAAGGTATTGCACGCAACAAAAATCGACATGGACGCACATCGGAACGATCTCTACGGTCAACTCAGCCACCGGTTGAGTGGCTCGGACCGCACGCGGCACCGCCGCCGCATCACCCAGGTCTAGGAGAGATCGACCATGCCCGCTCCCGCCCGGCAGGACGAGCCGGCGACCGCCGCCACCGAGCCGCCGCCGTCGGCGCGACCCGCCCCGGGCACCGGTCCGGACCGGGTTCTCCGACATCGTGAGAGACCACGCCGGCCGCTGACCGGGGCCGCGCCGGTCCCGACGCGCCGCAGAGCCCGGCGTCCGGGGACCACCGGGCCCGGACCGGCCCGCCC
>NZ_JAVRHI010000271.1:0-15892 GCF_034105845.1 Streptomyces sp. CRN 30
CCCGGCCCGCCCCGCCCCCGGCCGGGCGCACCGCGCACCATCCGGCTGGGCAGCCCCCGCCCCCGGCTGCGCCTGGTCGGCTTCGCGCTCGCCCTCGTCCTCATCGCCTTCCTGGTCCGCCTGCTCCAGGTGCAGGCCGTCGACGCGAGCACCTACACCGCGAAGGCGGAGCAGAACCGGTACGTCGTCCACACCCTCACCGCCGCCCGCGGCGGCATCACCGACCGCAACGGCGTGGCCCTCGCGACCACCGTGGACGCCTACGACATCACCGCCGACCCCACGATGTTCACCCGCGAGCAGCTGGAGGTGGACGACGGCCCCGAACAGGCCGCCGCGCTGCTCGCCCCGATCCTCGGCGAGAACCAGGACGAACTGGCCGCCACCCTGCGCCCGAAGAACAAGCAGCTGCGCTACGTCCGCCTCGCCCGCGCCAGGACGCCGCAGGAGTGGAACCAGATCAAGGACCTGAAGGCCGCCCTCACCAAGAAGGCGGAGACGGACGAGGCCACCGTCAACGTCCTCGCCGGCGTCTTCGCCGACCCCAGCAGCAAGCGCCTCTACCCCAACGGCGACCTCGCCGCCGGGGTGATCGGCTGGGTCAACTCCGAGGGCGAGGGCAGCGGCGG
Source organism: Streptomyces sp. CRN 30 (assembly GCF_034105845.1). Lineage (NCBI taxonomy): Bacteria > Bacillati > Actinomycetota > Actinomycetes > Kitasatosporales > Streptomycetaceae > Streptomyces > Streptomyces sp. CRN 30. The sequence continues at coordinate 630 of NZ_JAVRHI010000271.1, forward strand.
CCTGGAGCGGCAGCTGGAGAAGACGCTGGCCGGCGAGGACGGCGAGATCCGCTACGCCCAGTCCGGCGGCCACCAGGTCCCCACCGTCGGCGCCAACGAGACCCCCGCGGTGCCCGGCAGCGACGTGGAGCTGACCATCGACCGCGACATCCAGTGGGCCGCGCAGGACGCCATCACCGAGCAGGTGGAGAAGTCCGACGCCGACGGCGGCTACGTCATCGTGCAGGACACCCGCACCGGCGAGATACTGGCCATGGCGAACTCGCCCGGCTTCGACCCCGGGGACCTCTCCCACGCCGACCCCGACGCCCTCGGCAACGGCGCCCTCCAGGAAGCCTTCGAGCCCGGTTCCACCGCCAAGGTGATGTCGATGGCCGCCGTACTGGAGGAGAACGCCGCCACCCCCGCCACCCACGTCACCGTCCCCAACCGGCTGCACCGCGGCGACCGGCTCTTCAAGGACGACATCGACCACCCCACCTGGTACCTCACGCTCAACGGCGTCCTCGCCAAGTCCAGCAACATCGGCACCATCCTGGCCACCGGCGAACTCGGCAAGACCCAGAAAGAGGCCAACCAGGTCCTCTACTCCTACCTGCGCAAGTTCGGCCTCGGCGGCTACAGCGGCCTCGGCTTCCCCGGCGAGACCAAGGGCATCCTCGCGGCGCCCGGACAGTGGTCGACCTCGCAGCAGTACACGATCCCTTTCGGCCAGGGCGTGTCCGTCAACGCGCTCCAGGCGGCCTCCGTCTACTCGACGATCGCCAACGGCGGCGTCCGCGTGGAACCGACCCTGGTGAAGGGGACGAAAGACGCCGAAGGTGGGTACACGCCCGCGGAGAAGCCGAAGAAAACCCGTGTGATCAGTGAGAAGACCGCGAAGACCCTGTCGCAGATGCTGGAGTCCGTCGTCGACGACGAGGAGGGCACCGGCACCAAGGCCCGCATCCCCGGCTACCGGGTCGCGGGCAAGACGGGTACGGCCAACCGAGTGGATCCGGCCACCGGCCAGTACAAGGGGTACACCTCGTCCTTCGCGGGTTTCGCGCCCGCCGACGAACCCCGTGTCACCGTCTACTGCGCCATCCAGAACGCCACCAAGGGCAGCTACTTCGGCGGCCAGATCTGCGGCCCCATCTACAAGCAGGTCATGGAGTTCGCCCTGAAGTCCCTCCAGGTCCCGCCGACCGGGACCGACCCCGCGAACCTTCCGGTCACCTTCACACCCTGACCTGTTCCGACGCGACACCGAGCCACCAGGAACCACCCCGTGACAACGATCACCCCCGATCCCGGGAACCAGAACGGCCCCCGCCCCTCGCTTCGCGGGCAAGCGGGTGCGCCCGGTACGCTCACCGCCGTGCCACAGCCTGATCAGTCCCAAACCACCCAGAAGGGCCAACCCGTGACCTACCCGGGACCGCCCCGGCCGGACCGGGTCTCCGCCACATCCCTCGCGGAACTCGCCGGTCAGCTGGGTGCCGAACCGCCGCGGGCGGCCGCCGACGTCACGGGCATCACCCATGACTCGCGGGCCGTCCGCCCCGGCGACCTGTACGCCGCCCTGCCCGGGGCCCGCGCCCACGGCGCCGACTTCGTCACCCAGGCCGCCGGGCTCGGAGCGGCCGCCGTGCTGACCGACCCGGCCGGCGCCGAACGCGCCGCCGCCACCGGACTGCCGGTGCTCGTCACCGACGACCCGCGCGCCGAGATGGGCGAACTGGCGGCCACGATCTACGGCCACCCCGGCCGGGACCTGCTCCAGATCGGCATCACCGGCACCTCCGGCAAGACCACCACCGCCTACCTCGTCGAGGGCGGCCTGCGCACCGCGCGGACCACCGGCCTGATCGGCACGGTCGAGATGCGCATCGGCGACGAGCGCATCAAGTCCGAGCGGACCACCCCCGAGGCCACCGACCTCCAGGCCCTCTTCGCGGTGATGCGCGAACGCGGCACCGAGGCCGTCGCCATGGAGGTCTCCAGCCACGCCCTGGTGCTCGGCCGGGTCGACGGCTGCGTCTTCGACGTCGCCGTCTTCACCAACCTCTCCCCGGAACACATGGAGTTCCACCGGGACATGGAGGACTACTTCCAGGCCAAGGCGCGGCTCTTCACCCCGGAGCGCAGCCGCCTCGGCGTGGTCAACGCCGACGACGAGTACGGCCGCCGGCTCGCCCGCGAGGCCGGCGTCCCGGTCGTCACCTACTCGGCCGAGGGCCACCCCGACGCCGACTGGCGCGCCGAGGACGTCGAGGTCGGCCCGCTGGACTCGACGTTCACCGTGATCGACCCCAAGGGCCAGCGGATCACCGCCCGCTCGCCGCTGGCCGGTCCGTTCAACGTGGCCAACACCCTCGCCGCGATCGTCGCCCTCTCCGCCGCCGGACTCGACGCGCAGAGCGCCGCCGACGGGGTCGCCGCGGTGCCGGGCGTGCCGGGCCGTCTGGAGCGGGTGGACGCCGGGCAGCCCTACCTGGCGGTGGTCGACTACGCGCACAAGACCGACGCGGTCGAGTCGGTCCTGAAGGCGCTGCGCAAGGTCACCGAGGGCCGGCTGCACGTCGTCCTCGGCTGCGGCGGCGACCGGGACACCACCAAGCGGATGCCGATGGGCGCCGCCGCCGCCCGGCACGCCGACACCGCCGTACTGACCTCCGACAACCCCCGCTCCGAGGACCCCCTCGCCATCCTCGCCACCATGCTCCAGGGCGCCGCCTCCGTGCCGGCCCACGAGCGCGGCGAGGTGCAGGTCTTCGAGGACCGGGCGGCCGCCGTCGCCGCCGCCGTCGCACGGGCCGAGCCCGGCGACACGGTGCTGGTCGCCGGCAAGGGCCACGAGCAGGGCCAGGACATCGCCGGGGTGGTGCGTCCCTTCGACGACCGCCAGGTGCTTCGCGAAGCTATCCAGAAGACCCAGGGATGAACTTGTGATCGCCCTCTCTCTCGCCGAGATCGCAGAAGTCGTCGGCGGGCAGATGCACGACATACCGGACCCGTCGGCGAAGGTCACCGGGCCGGTCGTCCGGGACTCCCGCGAGGCGGGACCCGGCAGCCTCTTCGTGGCCTTCGTCGGCGAACGCGCGGACGGCCACGACTTCGCACGGGCGGTCGTCGAGTCGGGAGCGGCGGCCGTGCTCGGCTCCCGCCCCGTCGGCGTGCCCGCGATCGTCGTGGACGACGTCCAGGCGGCTCTCGGCGCCCTCGCCCGGCACGTCGTACGGCGCCTCGGGGCCACCCTCGTGGCGCTCACCGGCTCGGCGGGCAAGACGAGCACCAAGGACCTCATCGCGCAGGTGCTGCGGCGCAAGGCGCCGACGGTGTTCACGCCCGGCTCGCTCAACAACGAGATCGGGCTGCCGCTGACCGCGCTCACCGCCACCGAGGAGACGCGTTTCCTCGTCCTGGAAATGGGCGCCCGCTCCATCGGTCACATCCGGTACCTCACGGGTCTGACCCCGCCGCGGATAGGAGTCGTCCTCAACGTCGGCTCCGCGCACATCGGCGAGTTCGGCGGCCGGGAACAGATCGCGCAGGCCAAGGGCGAACTCGTGGAAGCCCTGCCGCCGTCCGATGACGGCGGTACGGCCGTGCTCAACGCGGACGATCCCTACGTACGCGCCATGGCCTCCCGAACGAAGGCGAAGGTGATCCTTTTCGGAGAGTCCGACGAAGCGGACGTACGCGCCGAGAACGTGAGACTCACGGACACCGGACAGCCCGCGTTCAGGCTTCACACACCCTCCGGTGCAAGCGATGTGACCATGCGCCTGTACGGTGAGCACCACGTGTCGAACGCGCTCGCCGCGGCCGCCGTCGCCCACGAGTTGGGCATGTCCGCAGACGAGATCGCCACCGCGCTCTCCGAGGCGGGCTCCCTCTCCCGCTGGCGGATGGAGGTCACCGAGCGCCCGGACGGCGTGACGGTCGTCAACGACGCCTACAACGCGAACCCCGAGTCCATGAAGGCCGCGCTGCGTGCGCTGGTCGCCATGGGCGGCGCCGCACAGGCCAGGGGGGGCCGTACGTGGGCGGTGCTCGGCAAGATGGCCGAGCTCGGGGACGAGGCGCTCGCCGAGCACGACGCGGTCGGACGGCTCGCCGTCCGGCTCAACGTCAGCAAGCTCGTCGCGGTCGGGGGCAGGGAAGCCCGCTGGCTGCAACTGGGCGCATACAACGAGGGTTCGTGGGGTGAGGAGTCGGTGCACGTGTCCGACGCACAGGCGGCGGTCGACCTGTTGCGCAGCGAGTTGCGCCCGGGTGACGTCGTGCTCGTGAAGGCGTCCCGTTCGGTGGGTCTCGAGGCGGTCGCCACGGCGCTGCTCGAGACCGGCACCGAGGGTGAGGTCGCTGCCCGATGATGAAGCAGATCCTGTTCGCGGGAGTCATCGGCCTCTTCCTGACGCTGGTCGGCACCCCGCTGCTGATCAAGCTCCTCGCGCGCAAGGGCTACGGCCAGTACATCCGCGACGACGGCCCGCGCGAGCACGCCAGCAAGCGCGGTACGCCGACCATGGGCGGCATCGCCTTTATCTTCGCCACGGTCGCCGCGTACTTCCTGGCCAAGGTGATCACCAGTTACCTGGACCCGGAGGCCGACGCGGCGCCGACCTTCTCCGGTCTGCTGGTGCTCGGCCTGATGGTCGGCATGGGCCTGGTCGGCTTCCTGGACGACTACATCAAGATCGTCAAGCGCCGCTCGCTCGGTCTGCGGGCCAAGGCGAAGATGGCCGGCCAGCTGATCGTCGGTATCGCCTTCGCGGTGCTGTCGCTGCAGTTCGCGGACAACCGCGGCAACACCCCGGCCTCCACCAAGCTGTCGTTCATCACGGACTTCGGCTGGACGATCGGCCCCGTGCTGTTCGTGGTCTGGGCGCTGTTCATGATCCTGGCGATGTCCAACGGCGTGAACCTCACCGACGGTCTGGACGGCCTCGCCACCGGCGCCTCGGTGCTTGTCTTCGGCGCCTACACGTTCATCGGCGTCTGGCAGTTCCAGGAGTCCTGCGCCAACGCGCTGACCCTGACCAACCCCAACGCCTGCTACGAGGTACGCGACCCGCTCGACCTGGCCGTGGTCGCCTCCGCGCTGATGGGAGCCTGTCTCGGCTTCCTGTGGTGGAACACCTCGCCGGCCAAGATCTTCATGGGCGACACCGGTTCGCTCGCGCTCGGCGGCGTGCTCGCGGGGCTGGCGATCTGCTCCCGCACCGAGCTGCTGATGGCCATCCTCGGCGGTCTCTTCGTCCTGATCACCATGTCCGTGGTGATCCAGGTCGGCTCCTTCCGCCTGACCGGGAAACGCGTCTTCCGGATGGCGCCGCTCCAGCACCACTTCGAACTCAAAGGCTGGTCCGAGGTCCTTGTCGTGGTCCGCTTCTGGATCATCCAGGGCATCTGCGTGATCGTCGGGCTCGGCCTCTTCTACGCGGGATGGGCAGCGACCAAGTGACCGACTCGGTGTCTTCGGAACTCAAGGGGAAGCACGTCACCGTCGCGGGGCTGGGTGTCTCCGGCCTCCCGGCGGCCAAGGTCCTGCACGGCCTCGGCGCGCGCGTCACCGTCGTCAACGACGGCGCCGACGAGCGCGCCCGGACGCAGGCCGCGGAGCTGGAGGCGCTCGGCATCACCGTGCGCCTCGGCGACGGAGACTCATTGCCCGAGGACACCGACCTGATCGTCACCGCCCCCGGCTGGAAGCCCACCAAGCCGCTGTTCGCGGCGGCCGAGGCGGCCGGCGTCCCCGTCTGGGGCGACGTCGAACTCGCCTGGCGGCTGCGGGGCGAGAACGCCGCCCCCTGGCTCGCGGTCACCGGCACCAACGGCAAGACCACCACCGTCCAGATGCTCGCGTCGATCCTGAAGGCGGCGGGTCTGCGCACCGCGGCCGTCGGCAACATCGGCGTCTCGCTCCTGGACGCGGTCACCGGCGAGGAGGAGTACGACGTCCTCGCCGTGGAGCTGTCCAGCTACCAGCTGCACTGGGCGCCCTCCCTGCGCGCCCACTCCGCCGCCGTCCTCAACCTCGCCCCGGACCACCTCGACTGGCACGGCTCCATGGCCGCCTACGCCGCCGACAAGGGCCGGATCTACGAGGGCAACCGCGTCGCGTGCGTCTACAACGTGGCCGACAGCGCGACCGAGGACCTGGTCCGCGAGGCCGACGTCGAGGAGGGCTGCCGGGCGATCGGCTTCACCCTCGGTGCCCCGGCCCCCTCCCAACTGGGCGTCGTGGACGGCATCCTGGTCGACCGCGCCTTCGTCGAGGACCGGCAGAAGAACGCCCAGGAACTGGCCGAGGTCGGGGACGTGAACCCGCCCGCCCCGCACAACATCGCCAACGCGCTCGCCGCCGCGGCCCTCGCCCGCGCCTACGGCGTGCCCCCGGCGGCCGTACGGGACGGGCTGCGCGCCTTCACCCCGGACGCCCACCGCATCGCGCACGTCGCCGACGTGGACGGCGTGGCCTACGTCGACGACTCCAAGGCCACCAACACCCATGCCGCCGAGGCCTCCTTGGCGGCGTACGGGTCGATCGTGTGGATCGCCGGCGGCCTCGCCAAGGGCGCCACCTTCGACGAGCTGGTCACGGCCTCGGCCGAGCGGCTGCGCGGGGTCGTGCTGGTCGGCGCCGACCGCGCGCTGATCGCCGAAGCTCTGGCGCGACACGCCCCCGAGGTGCCCGTCGTCGACCTCGACCGGACCGACACTGGTGCGATGTCCGCGGCCGTCCAGGAGGCCCGGCGGCTCGCCCGGCCCGGCGACACGGTGCTGCTGGCCCCGGCCTGCGCCTCCATGGACATGTTCGCCAACTACAACAAGCGCGGTGACGCGTTCGCGCAGGCCGTTCGCGAACTCGGCGCCTGACCCGGCCGCCTGCGCCGGGCGATACTGGGAGGGACGCGTGGGACGGTCCAGGCCGACGTACAGCGGAGGCTGCGATGCCCGTTAGTCCCGGTAGCCGTACCGGACGCCCGCCCGTGCAGCGGGCCCCCAGGCGGCCCGCCGCCCGGCGGACGGCCCCCGAGAACCCCCTGCGGCGGCTCTTCACCCGCCTTCAGCGGGCCTGGGACCGGCCGCTCACCGCCTACTACCTGATCGCCGGCGGCAGCGCGCTGATCACCGTGCTCGGCCTGGTGATGGTCTACTCCGCCTCCCAGATCACCGCGCTCCAGCTGTCGCTGCCCGGCTCGTACTTCTTCCGCAAGCAGTTCCTGGCCGCCGCGATCGGCACCGCGCTGCTCCTGGTGGCGATGCGGATGCCGACCAAGCTGCACCGCGCGCTGGCCTACCCGATCCTCGCGGGCGCGGTCTTCCTCATGGCCCTGGTGCAGGTGCCGGGGATAGGGATGTCGGTCAACGGCAACCAGAACTGGATCTCCGTCGGCGGCCCCTTCCAGCTCCAGCCCAGCGAGTTCGGCAAGCTCGCCCTGGTGCTCTGGGGCGCCGACCTGCTCGCCCGCAAACAGGACAAGCGGCTGCTGACCCAGTGGAAGCACATGCTGGTGCCGCTGGTGCCGGTCGCCTTCCTGCTGCTCGGCCTGATCATGCTCGGCGGCGACATGGGCACGGCGATGATTCTCACCGCGGTCCTGTTCGGGCTGCTGTGGCTGGCGGGGGCGCCCACCCGGATGTTCGCCGGCGTCCTGTCGATCGCCGCGCTGCTCGGTGTGATCCTCATCAAGACCAACCCCAACCGCATGGCCCGGCTCGCCTGCATCGGCGCCACCGACCCCGGACCGGGCGACTCCTGCTGGCAGGCCGTGCACGGCATCTACGCCCTCGCCTCGGGCGGGCTGTTCGGATCCGGGCTCGGCGCCAGCGTGGAGAAATGGGGCCAACTCCCCGAAGCACACACCGACTTCATCTTCGCCGTCACCGGTGAGGAACTGGGTCTCGCGGGGACGCTGTCGGTACTCGCCCTCTTCGCGGCTCTAGGCTATGCGGGTATCCGCGTGGCCGGACGCACGGAGGACCCCTTCGTGAGGTATGCCGCGGGAGGCGTGACCACCTGGATCACGGCCCAGGCCGTGATCAACATCGGTGCGGTCCTCGGACTGCTCCCGATCGCCGGCGTCCCCCTTCCGCTGTTCTCCTACGGAGGTTCCGCCCTGCTGCCGACCATGTTCGCCATCGGGCTGCTGATCGCCTTCGCACGCGACGAGCCCGCTGCGCGGGCGGCGCTTGCGATGCGGCACCCTCGCTTTGGTAGAAAGCGGGGGACCGGGGGCACCGGGTCCAAGCGGGAACCCCGGAGTTGGAACACGATGCGACGGCGTGCCTCGGCGGCGCGTTCGTCCGGAGAGCGGTGAATTTCGGTGCATGTCGTACTCGCCGGCGGAGGAACCGCGGGCCACATCGAGCCCGCGCTCGCCCTCGCGGACGCCCTGCGCAGGCAGGACCCGACCACGGGCATCACGGCCCTGGGCACGGAGCGCGGCCTGGAGACCCGTCTCGTACCCGAGCGCGGGTACGAACTGGCGCTGATCCCGGCCGTCCCGCTGCCGCGCAAGCCCACGCCCGAGCTGATCACCGTCCCGGGCCGGCTGCGCGGCACCATCAAGGCGACCGAGCAGATCCTGGAGCGCACCAAGGCGGACGCCGTGGTCGGCTTCGGCGGCTACGTCGCCCTGCCCGGGTATCTCGCGGCCAAGCGGCTCGGCGTGCCGATCATCGTCCACGAGGCCAACGCCCGCCCCGGCCTGGCCAACAAGATCGGCTCCCGGTACGCCCGTCAGGTCGCCGTCTCCACCCCGGACAGCAAGCTGCGCAACTCCCGCTACATCGGCATCCCGCTGCGCCGCTCCGTCGCCACCCTGGACCGGGCCGCCGCCCGCCCCGAGGGCCGCGCGATGTTCGGGCTCGACCCCAACCTGCCGACGCTGCTGGTCTCCGGCGGCTCGCAGGGCGCCCGCCGCCTCAACGAGGTGGTCCAGCAGGTCGCCCCCTGGCTCCAGCAGGCCGGCATCCAGATCCTGCACGCGGTCGGCCCGAAGAACGAACTGCCGCAGGTGCACCAGATGCCGGGGATGCCCCCGTACATCCCGGTACCGTATGTGGACCGGATGGACCTCGCGTACGCCGCGGCCGACATGATGCTCTGCCGCGCGGGCGCGATGACCGTCGCCGAACTCTCCGCCGTCGGACTCCCGGCCGCCTACGTCCCGCTGCCCATCGGCAACGGCGAACAGCGGCTCAACGCCCAGCCGGTGGTGAAGGCCGGCGGCGGCCTGCTGGTCGACGACGCGGACCTCACCCCCGAGTGGGTGCAGCAGAACGTGCTGCCTGTCCTCGCCGACCCGCACCGGCTGTACGAGATGTCCCGCGCCGCCGCCGAGTTCGGCCGCCGGGACGCCGACGACCTCCTCGTCGGCATGGTGTACGAGGCGATCAGCGCCCACCGCGCCGAGCGCTAGGCACGTTTGACGGAAGGGCAGGCAAGCGTGGCCGGACCGACCACCGCCGAGCGCGGGGAACGCCGGCGGGAGTCGTCCGGCCCGCCCGGCGCCCGGCTCCCGCGGCGTCCCCGCCTCCGTACGATCGTCATCCTGGCCGTCGCCCTCGTGCTCCTCGCCTCCGGCACGGTCTGGCTCCTCTACGGCTCCGACTGGCTGCGGGCGGAGCGGGTCTCGGTCTCCGGGACCCGGGTCCTGACGGCGGACCAGGTGCGCGAGGCGGCCGACGTGCCGCTGGGCGACCCGCTGGTCTCCGTCGGCACCGAGGAGATCGAGGCCCGGCTCGCCCGGGGACTGCCCCGGATCGACACCGTGCGGGCCGAGCGGGACTGGCCCGACGGAATCGACCTGAAAGTGACCGAGCGCACGGCGGTGCTGCTGGTGCAAAAGGGCGGGAAATACTTGGAAGTCGACAAGGCGGGCGTCCGATTCGCCACGGTTTCCCGCGCGCCCGAAGGCACGCCCCTGTTGAAACTCTCCGTGTCCCGCTCGGGGTCGGCCGCCGCGAGCCTGCGCCGATTCGGTGAGGACCGGCTGGTGCGGGAGGCGGTCCGGGTCGCCGGTCGCGTTCCGGACGCGGTCGCGCGCGCCACCCGGCAGGTCGAGGTGCGGTCGTTCGACGACATCTCGCTGAAGCTGAGCGGGGGCCGGACCGTGGCGTGGGGCAGCGGTGAGCAGGGCGCCGACAAGGCGCGCGCGCTCACGGCGCTGATGAAAGCGGCGCCCGACGCGCACCACTTCGACGTGAGTGTTCCCACCGCTCCGGCGTCGTCGGGGAGTTGACGCCCATCGACGCAGGCCAGCACCCTGGTTGGGCACCGCTACGGCTGATCACATAGGGTGAAAAGAAAAACGGGAGGTTCGGCGTGTTCGTTGAACGCGCGCCACGTGTCGACTTAGTGTCCTGTTCGGAAGAGTCCAGGGAACAGACACACTGGTAACCCTAAACTTCAGCGTTAGGGTTCGGGTCGGCGCTACGGACCGTCCCCATCGGCATCAGTCGGCGGATCGCGGGGCAGCAGTGCCCCGATCGATCCGACGACACGTAACTCGAGGCGAGAGGCCTTCGACGTGGCAGCACCGCAGAACTACCTCGCAGTCATCAAAGTCATCGGTGTCGGCGGCGGTGGTGTCAATGCCATCAACCGGATGATCGAGGTCGGTCTCAAGGGCGTCGAGTTCATCGCCATCAACACCGACGCGCAAGCTCTGTTGATGAGCGACGCCGACGTCAAGCTCGACGTCGGCCGTGAACTCACCCGCGGACTCGGCGCCGGTGCCAACCCGGCCGTCGGCCGCAAGGCGGCCGAGGACCACCGCGAGGAGATCGAGGAGGTCCTCAAGGGGGCCGACATGGTCTTCGTGACGGCCGGCGAGGGCGGCGGCACCGGTACCGGTGGCGCCCCCGTGGTGGCGAACATCGCCCGCTCGCTGGGCGCCCTCACCATCGGCGTGGTCACCCGCCCGTTCACCTTCGAGGGACGGCGCCGGGCCAACCAGGCCGAGGACGGCATCGCCGAGCTGCGCGAAGAGGTCGACACCCTCATCGTCATCCCCAACGACCGGCTGCTGTCCATCTCGGACCGCCAGGTCTCGGTCCTCGACGCCTTCAAGTCGGCCGACCAGGTCCTGCTCTCCGGTGTCCAGGGCATCACCGACCTCATCACCACGCCCGGCCTGATCAACCTCGACTTCGCCGACGTGAAGTCGGTCATGTCCGAGGCCGGTTCGGCGCTCATGGGCATCGGCTCCGCCCGCGGCGACGACCGCGCGGTGGCCGCGGCCGAGATGGCGATCTCCTCGCCGCTCCTGGAAGCCTCCATCGACGGCGCCCGGGGCGTGCTGCTCTCCATCTCCGGCGGCTCCGACCTCGGCCTGTTCGAGATCAACGAGGCCGCCCAGCTGGTCAGCGAGGCCGCGCACCCCGAGGCCAACATCATCTTCGGCGCGGTCATCGACGATGCCCTCGGCGACGAGGTCCGGGTCACCGTGATCGCGGCCGGCTTCGACGGCGGCCAGCCCCCGGCCAAGCGGGACAACGTCCTCGGCTCGGCCTCCGCCAAGCGCGAGGAGCAGTCCGCCCCGCCGGCCCGGCAGACCGAGAGCCGCCCGTCCTTCGGGTCGCTCGGCAGCGTCAAGCCGAAGGAGGAGCCGGAGCCCGCTCCGGCCCCCGAGCCGGTGAGCGACCTGCCGCCGGTCTCCGCCCCGCCGGTCCCGCCGTCCCGTACCTACTCGGACAGCGCGGCCGAGGAACTGGACGTGCCGGACTTCTTGAAGTGACACCACAGCGCGATACCGCGAACGGCGCGCACTTCGCCTTCACCGACCGGTGGGGCGGGGTGAGCGCCGTTCCGTACGAGGAGCTCAACCTCGGCGGCGCGGTCGGTGACGACCCCGACGCCGTACGGGCCAACCGGGAGCGGGCGGCCGAGGCACTCGGCCTCGACGCCTCCCGCGTGGTCTGGATGAACCAGGTCCACGGGGCCGACGTCCAGGTGGTCGACGGACCGTGGGGCGGCCGGCCGGTGCCGGAGACCGACGCCGTCGTCACCGCCGAGCGGGGCCTCGCCCTCGCCGTCCTCACCGCCGACTGCGTGCCGGTGCTGCTGGCCGACCCGGTCGCCGGCGTCGCCGCCGCGGCCCACGCCGGCCGGCCCGGACTGGTCGCCGCGGTGGTCCCCGCCGCCGTACGGGCCATGGCGGAACTCGGCGCCGACCCCGCTCGGATCGTCGCCCGCACCGGACCCTCCGTGTGCGGCCGGTGCTACGAGGTGCCGGAAGCGATGCGCGCCGAGGTCGCCGCGGTCGAACCGGCCGCTTACGCCGAGACGGCCTGGGGCACCCCGGCGGTCGACGTCGCCGCCGGTGTGCACGCGCAACTGGAACGGCTCGGGGTGCGTACGCGGGCGCAGTCGCCGGTGTGCACGCTGGAGTCGAAGGACCACTTCTCGTACCGACGCGACCGCACCACCGGGCGGCTCGCGGGCTATGTCTGGCTGGACTGATGGGGCATGACGGACCGTAAGGACGAACTCTCCGCGAACCTCGCGAAGGTGGAGGAGCGCATCGCCGCCGCCTGCGCGGCGGCCGGACGGGCGCGCGAGGAGGTGACCCTGATCGTGGTCACCAAGACCTACCCGGCGAGCGATGTGCGCACCCTGGCGGAGCTGGGTGTGCGGCACGTCGCCGAGAACCGGGACCAGGACGCCGCCCCCAAGGCCGCCGCCTCCGCGGACCTGCCGCTCACCTGGCACTTCGTGGGTCAGCTCCAGACCAACAAGGTACGATCCGTGGTCGGTTACGCCGATCTCGTGCAGTCCGTCGACCGTGACCGGCTGGTCACCGCCCTGTCGAAGGAGGCGGTGCGGGCCGGACGCGAGCTCGGCTGCCTGCTCCAGGTCGCCCTCGACGCGGGGGCGGACGGCCGCGGCGAGCGGGGCGGCGTGGCGCCCGGCGGGATCGCGGAACTGGCCGATCTCGTCGCCGGGGCCCCGGGTCTCCGGCTCGACGGGCTGATGACGGTGGCCCCGCTCAGCGGGGAGTACGCCGGGCGCCAAAGGGCCGCGTTCGAGCGCCTCATGGATTTGTCGACGGACCTGCGCCGGGCTCATCCGGCTGCGAACATGGTCTCGGCAGGGATGAGTGCGGACCTCGAACAGGCTGTGGCCGCCGGAGCGACACATGTACGCGTCGGCAGCGCGGTACTCGGAGTCCGACCCAGGCTCGGGTAACGTCGCCAAGAAGTCGGACCACAGCAGAAAATATGGTCATTACCGTCGAAAGGCGGACGCAACGACCTCGTGGATCGCGGGCATTGGCAGTCGTCAGCCGATCCACCACAGAGCGGAGGACTCAGAGCATGGCCGGCGCGATGCGCAAGATGGCGGTCTACCTCGGCCTCGTGGAGGACGATGGTTACGACGGCCGGGGCTTCGACCCCGACGACGACTTCGAACCGGAACTCGACCCGGAGCCAGAACGGGATCACCGAAGGCATGAACCGGCGCATCAGTCGCATGGTTCACATCAGTCTCATGGGGCACATACGTCACAAAGGGACGAAGAGGTACGAGTCGTACAACCGCCCGCGCCTCGCGAGCCGGTGGCCCGGTCCGCTTCGCTACCCGCGGAATCCGTGCGACCCGCCCGGATCGCGCCCGTGGCATCCATCACACAAGAACGCGCAAGCCTGGAAAAGAGCGCACCGGTCATCATGCCCAAGGTCGTGTCCGAACGAGAGCCCTACCGGATCACCACACTTCACCCACGGACCTACAACGAGGCCCGTACCATCGGGGAACACTTCCGTGAGGGCACGCCAGTGATCATGAATCTCACCGAGATGGATGACACGGACGCGAAGCGACTTGTCGACTTTGCCGCTGGCCTGGTGTTCGGTCTTCACGGCAGTATCGAGCGGGTGACGCAGAAGGTGTTCCTGCTGTCTCCTGCTAACGTCGATGTCACGGCGGAGGACAAGGCCCGCATCGCAGAGGGCGGGTTCTTCAACCAGAGCTGAGACGTAGCACCGGTTAAGTTGGTCAGGGGAGAGGGAAGCAAGGGTCATGAGCGTGGTCCTGGATGTCGTCTACATCGCGCTGATGTGCTTCCTCATCGTGCTGATCTTCCGGTTGGTCATGGACTACGTCTTCCAGTTCGCCCGCTCGTGGCAACCCGGCAAGGCGATGGTGGTCGTACTGGAGGCCACCTACACTGTCACCGATCCACCGTTGAAGCTTCTGCGGCGGTTCATTCCGCCGCTGCGTCTCGGGGGCGTGGCGCTCGACCTGTCCTTCTTCGTACTGATGATCATCGTCTACATCCTGATCTCGATCGTGAGCCGGCTGTGAGCGATGAGAGAGATACGGGCTTGCCGAATGCCGACGACTACGTTGAGGTGAAGAGATGCCGTTGACCCCCGAGGACGTGCGGAACAAGCAGTTCACGACCGTCCGCCTCCGAGAAGGCTATGACGAGGACGAGGTCGATGCCTTCCTCGACGAGGTCGAAGCCGAGCTGACCCGTCTGCTCCGCGAGAACGAGGACCTGCGCGCCAAGCTGGCCGCGGCCACGCGTGCGGCCGCGCAGAACCAGCAGAACATGCGCAAGCCCCCGGAGCAGGACCAGCAGCAGGGCGGCGGCCCCCAGCAGGGCGGCATGCCCCAGCAGGGCGGGATGCAGCAGGGCGGTATGCCGCAGCAGGGCGGAATGCAGCAGGGCGGTATGCCGCAGCAGGGCATGCGCGGTCCCGGCGCTCCGGTGCCCGCCGGCATATCGGGCCCGCCGCAGCAGCAGATGGGTGGCCCCATGGGTGGTCCGCCCCAGCTGCCGAGCGGCGCCCCGCAGCTGCCCGCCGGTCCCGGCGGTCAGGGCGGCCCGCAGGGCCCCGGCCCGATGGGTCAGGGTCCCGGACCGATGGGCCAGGGCCCGGGTCCGATGCAGGGTCAGATGGGTCCCGGTCCGATGGGTGGCCCCATGGGCGGCCCGCAGGGTCCCGGCGGCCCCGGTGGTCCCGGCATGCCCGGTCAGGGCGGCCCCGGTGGCGACAGCGCCGCGCGCGTCCTGTCGCTCGCCCAGCAGACCGCCGACCAGGCGATCGCCGAGGCGCGGTCCGAGGCCAACAAGATCGTCGGTGAGGCGCGTTCGCGTGCCGAGGGTCTGGAGCGGGACGCCCGTGCCAAGGCCGACGCCCTGGAGCGGGACGCGCAGGAGAAGCACCGCGTCGCGATGGGCTCCCTGGAGTCCGCCCGCGCCACGCTGGAGCGCAAGGTCGAGGACCTGCGCGGCTTCGAGCGCGAGTACCGCACG
>NZ_JAVRHI010000272.1:0-6925 GCF_034105845.1 Streptomyces sp. CRN 30
CAGCCGCCGGGCGCCCGCCTCGCGGCCCACCAGGACGGTGGTGCCGGCGGCGATGGCGCCGCGGCCCGGAGTGCCGGCCGCCGACACCACCCGGCCGCCGTCGACCGTCACCTCGTGGGTGTCCTTGCTGCACGGCGCCCCCCGGTCGGTGTCCGTGCCGCAGGTGGCGCGCGCCCGGGAGGCGCTGCCCCAGTCCGCGGTGAACGCACCGACGGAACCTTCCGGCAGCGCGTACTGGTTGAGGCCGCCGAGGGGGAGCGTGCCCCGGGCGGTGGTGACCGCGCCCTTGAGGGCGAGGCTGTCCAGGCGGGCCGTACGGTCCTTCCCGACGCCCAGCACGTCCCGGGTGGTCGTGCCGGGCGGCAGGGCCGGACCGAAGCGCTGGCCCCTCGGGACCGCGGCCTTCAGCGGGCGTCCGTCCGCGATCGCCGGTCCGACCGCCGCGCCCGTGGCCTCGACGCCCGGGTGCTGGGTCTCGGTCATGTTGAAGAAGTCCCCGTTCACACCCGCGACGGCGCCCGCGGCGCCGGCCAGCCGTGACACGGACGCCCGGGCGGCCACCGCCCCGGGGTGCAGCAGGCCGGCCCGTACGCCCGGGGCGCGCAGGTCGACGCTCAGCACATGCGCGTGCGCCACTCCCGAGGCCGCCGGGACGTCCACCTCGCGGTAGCCGACACCCGGGGCGAGCTCCGCGGCGCCCGGCACGGCGCCGGCCGGTGACGCCCCCACGAGGGTGCCACCGGCCAGCGCGCTCCAGGCCGCGAGGAGGGTAAGGAGCGATCTGTACCGCCCGACACGACGCACCACGGCGACCCCCTGATGACTCGTCACATTTACGGGACTTCAGGTAAGTGCACCAGGAGAGCGCTGCCAAGGAGGCGTGTCAGGCCTCGACGACGCGGGAACGGATCAGAAAACGCACTCCTTCGGGTGCCTCCAGGGAGAAACCGCTGCCCCGTCCCGCCACCACGTCGACGGTCAGCCGGGTGTGGCTCCACGCCGCGTACTGGTTCCGCGACATCCAGAACGGGACCGGTTCGGCCACCCCGTCGACCTCCAGTTCGGCCAGCAGCACGTCCGAGCCGCCCGTCCGGAACTCGCCCGCCGGGTAGCACATGGGGGCGCTGCCGTCACAGCAGCCACCGGACTGGTGGAACATCAGCGGCCCGTGCGCGGCGCGCAGCCGCCGGATCAGCCCGGCCGCCTCGCGGGTCAGCTCCACGCGGGGCACTGTCTCGTTCGTCGTCTCGCTCACCGGGTGTCCCTCCGTCTGGCGGTCGTCGGCGATGCCAGTCGACATCCGGCGGGGTTGCGGCGAGGTTGCGAAGGTGCGTGTCGTCGGCTCGCGTCAGGCCCGCGCACCGCCGTCGACCGGCAGGACCGCGCCGGTCACGTACGAGGAGCGGTCGCTGAGCAGCCAGGCGGCGGCCTCGGCGATCTCCTCCGGGGCGGCGGCGCGGCGCAGTGGCGTCCGGGCGTTGAGCCGGTCGACGATGCCGGGGGAGTGCTCGTCCCACTCGCGGATCATCTCGGTGAGCGTCGTGCCGGGCGCGACCGCGTTGACCCTGATGCCCTCCGGGCCGTACGTGACGGCGGCCGACTCGGTGAGGCTGTTGACGGCACGCTTCATGGCACCGTACGAGGGCAGTGCGGGGTTGCCCCGGAAGCTGCCGACACTGGAGACGTTGACGATCGCGCCGGCCCGGGCGGTGGCCCGGATGGCCGCGACCTCGGCCGCCATGGCCAGCCAGACGCCCTTGAGGTTGACCGTGTAGACGTGGTCGAAGTCGGCCTCGGCGGTCTGGTCCAGCGGTCCGGGCGGCACGCCGGTCCCGCCGTTGTTGAGGGCTCCGTCGAGCCGTCCGTACAGCTCCACGGCCCGCTCCACGGCGTTCCGGACGGAGTCCGCGTCGGCCAGGTCGCACACCACGTGCTCCGCGGTCCCGCCGGCCCGCCGGACGTCCTCGACCACGGCCTTCAGCTGCTCCTCCGTACGGGCCGCCAGCAGCACCCGGGCGCCCTCCCGGGCGAAGAGCCGCGCGGCCGCCGCGCCGATACCGCGCCCGGCGCCGGTGACGAGGACGGCCTTGCCGGCCAGGAGACCGCGACCGGTGACCTCGGTGTTCTTGTCGCTTTCGGTGTTCCCGGTGTTCCCGGTGTTCCCGGTGTTCTCGGTGTTCCCGGTGTTCTCGGTGGTGAAGTTCATGGAAGGAGCTTCGGCCGCCGCGTGCCGCCCATCCAGGCACCGCCGGTACCTGGATGACGGTCGCCGGCCCACGCACAATCGGGGTATGGACAGACGACAACTGGCGGTGTTCCTGCGTGACCGGCGCGAGCGGATCACCCCCGCCGACGTGGGGCTCCCGGCCGGTCCGCGGCGCCGGACACCGGGCCTGCGCCGCGAGGAGGTGGCACAGCTGGCGTTCATCTCGACGGAGTACTACACCCGCCTGGAACAGGCCCGGGCGCCCCACCCGTCCCACGAGGTGCTGACCGGGATCACCCGTGCGCTGCGCCTGTCGGACGACGAGCGTCGCCATCTGCACCACCTCGCCGGCACGCCGCTCCCGTCCCCGGCGGGCCCTCCGCGCGAGGTCCGGCAGAGCATCGTCGACCTGCTGCACCGGCTGCCGCTGTCCGCGGCGTTCGTCATGTCCGCGAGCTACGAGGTCATCGCCTGGAACCCCCTGACGGCGGCCCTCATGGGCGACTTCTCCGCCCTGTCGCGCCGCGACCGCAACCTGCTCCGCCGGGCCTTCCTCGGCCCGGTTCCCGAGGGGCACGGAGCGTACGGCCCGGCGGACCGGGACGCGTTCACCCGCACCGCGACCCGCCACCTGCGCGCCGCCGCCGGACGCTATCCCGACGATCCCGAGCTGACCATGCTGGTGGCCGAACTGCTCGACAGCAGTCGCGAATTCGCCCAGCTGTGGTCCGCGCACGACGTGAGCGGCGAGATCGCCCTGCGCAAGACCCTCCGGCACCCCCTGGTCGGCCCGGTCACCGTCAACTGCGACATGCTGGACATCGCCGACCGCGACCAGCGAGTCGTCATCTACACCGCCGACCCCGGCTCCCGCGACGAGGAGGCCCTGCGGCTGCTGTCGGTGGTGGGGACGCAGCGGATGGATGTGGCGGGGTGAGTGTCGCGGGATGACACGTGTCGAGAAGTCGGGGTGAGGGTGTGGAGGGTCGGAGCGGCCGGGTCTTCACCGCAGTTCACTTGACTACCAGAGGTCACACGCGATTGGCTCCGGCGAGCGCTTTTCCGGAAGTTGGCGTGCACTGTCCAGGTAGCTGCGTCGATTTCACCCTTCCTGTCCCTTCTTGATCACTTCTGTTCGTCCCGCTCGCATCGTTCCTTCCTGTCCCTCCCCTCCCTCACCGACTCGGCCGCACAGCGAGGTGCCGCACCCTCATGAACACGTCCCCCGCGCCCCACACCTCTCCCCGACCCGTCCGCGCCACGGCCCTCGTCTCGGCCGTGGCCGTCGTCTGCCTGCTGGCGGCCGGCTGCTCGGACTCGGACGGTGCCGGTTCCGGCTCGGAGGGTGGCGCGACGGGGCGGGCGGACGGTTCCGGGCTCAAGGTCGCCATGATCACGCACGGTGCCGAGGGGGACGCCTTCTGGGAACGGGTGCGCAAGGGGGCCGAGACCGCCGCGGCCAAGGACGGCATCGAGCTGACGTACGCGAGTGACGCGGACGCGACGCGCCAGGCCGAACTGGTGCGCGAGGCGGTCGACGGCAAGGTCGACGGCATCGCGCTGACCCTGGCCAAGCCGGCGGCGATGAAGGGTGCGGTGGACGAGGCCCGGGCGGCCGGCATACCCGTGGTCGGCCTCAACTCCGGCATCGACTCCTGGCGCTCGCACGGTCTGCTGCAGTACTTCGGCCAGGACGAGAACCTCGCGGGCCGCGCCCTCGGCGACAAGCTGGACGACCTCAAGGGTGAGCGCGCGCTGTGCGTCGTGCACGAGCGGGGCAACGTCGCCATGGAGGCCCGCTGCGCCGGGGTGCGCAACGCGTTCGCCGGCGAGACCCGCAACCTGTACGTGGACGGCACCGACATGGACGCGGTCACCGACTCCGTCGCGGCGGCGCTGCGGCAGGACCCCGGCGTCGACGAGGTCGTCACGCTGGGCGCCCAGTTCGCGCTCGCCTCCGTCGAGTCGGTGAAGGAGGCGGGCAGCAAGGCCGAGATCGCCACCTTCGACCTCAACGAGGAGCTGGTCGAGGCGGTGCGGAAGGGCGACGTGCAGTTCGCGGTCGACCAGCAGCCGTACCTGCAGGGCTACCTCGCCGTGGACGCGCTCTGGCTCTACGAGACCAACGGCAACGTCAGTGGCGGCGGCGAGGCCCCGGTGCTCACCGGCCCGGCCTTCGTCACCAAGCAGAACGCCGACGACGTCGCGGAGTTCGCGGCGAACGGCACCCGTTGAACCGGCCGGACGGGCCGTGCCGGGGGAGTGCGCATGCGTAGCGGTGAGTTATCGGGTACCTCACGATGCGTGCGATCACTTGTACGGATAGCATCCTGCGCACCCGTCGTACCACGTCGCCCCTTCATCGACTTCATCGACTTCATCGAGTTCACCGACAGACCACTCTCGCCCCACTGATCGCCCAAGGACGACGATGCCCTCACGGACAGGTGCCCGGCGCCGTCTCGGCTCCATACGTCTCTCGCTCATCCTCCTGGCACTGATCCCCAGCGTCACCCTCACCGCCATGTGGGGTGTGACGACGATCCAGATGTTCTCGGAAGGACTGCGGCTGCGGGAGCAGACCGGACTGAGCAAGTCGACCGGCGCCATGGGCACCGAGGCCGCCATCGCCCTGCAGCGCGAGCGCAGGCTGTCGGCCGACCTGCTGGCCGGGACCGACGGCGCCCGGGCCGCCCTCGACGAGCACCGGGAGCGCACCGACGCGGCGATCGCGAAACTCGTCGGCCAGTCGGACGCCGTCCGGGGGGCACCCGCCCGCATCGGTGAGCGGGTGTACTCCGTCATCGCGGCGGCCGACAGCCTCGAGTACTACCGGGACCAGATCGACGACCCCCGGGACATCACGCCGCAGCAGGGGCTGGACCAGTACACCTCGATCATCGACGAGCAGATCCACGCCTTCCAGGAGCTCTCCCAGGTCGACAACGGCGACCTCACCTCGCAGGCACAGCCGCTGGTCATCCTGGAGCACGCGGCGGAACTCGTCTCCCAGGAAGACGCCCTGCTGACCCTCGCCTGGCCGTCCGGAGAGCTCGACGACGTGACCCGGAACCAGTTCGCGGACCTGGTCAGCGCCCGCCGCTGGGTCCTGAACGACCAGCTCCTGCCCAGCCTGCGTGGTGATGTGAAGACGCGGGTCGAGGAGATGCTGCAGAGCCCGGAGTGGACGACCCTGGAAGCGGTGGAGAACCAGGTGCTCGACGCCCGGTCCACGGACTTCGACACCCGCGCCACCGTGCTGCGGGACGCGCGGGAGCCGTGGGACGCCGCGATGGACGAGCTCATCCCCCAGTACACCGCTCTGATCCAGCAGGAGACGCGGGGCCTGCTGGAGCGGAGCGGTGACGAGGCCCGCGGTCTCCTCATCACCGCCGCCTCGCTGAGCGCCGCCGGCCTCGCCGCCCTGCTGCTGTGCGTCGTGATGTCCTGGCGCATCACCCGCTCCCTGTCCCTGCGCCTGACCGGACTGCGCCGGGCCACCCTGGGCCTGGCCGAGGAGCGGCTGCCCGACGTGGTCGCCCGCCTCAACCGGGGCGAGAAGGTGGACGTGGAGTCCGCCACCCCGCCGCTGGACTACGGCCGCGACGAACTAGGCCAGGTCGCCCAGGCGTTCAACACCATGCAGCGCACGACCGTGCACACCGCGGTGGAACTCGCCGACACCCGGCGCGGCTTCCAGAAGGTCATCCTGGGCATCGCCCGGCAGAGCCAGAACCTGGTCAACCTGCAGCTCCGCAAGCTGGACGCGATGGAACGCCAGCACCAGGACCCGCAGTTCCTGGAGGGGCTGTACGAGCTCGACTCCACGGCCAGTCAGTTGCGACGCTACGAGGAGAACCTCGTCATCATGAGCGGCGAGCGCCCGGGGCGCACCTGGACGCGGCCGGTGGCCCTCATCGACATCCTGCGCAGCGCCGTCGGCGAGGTCGCCCAGTACCAGCGGGTGGAGGTGGACACCGAGGAGGAGGTGTACGTCGCACCGCCCGCCGTCGCGGACGTCATCCACCTGCTGGCCGAACTCATCGACAACGCGACCTCGTACTCGCCCGCGCCCAGCCCCGTGACCGTACGGGCCGCGACGGTCGCCAAGGGGCTCGCCGTGGAGATCGAGGACCGCGGTCTGGGCATGTCCGACGAGGACTACGCCGCGTTCAACGAGCAGCTCGCCCAGGCGCCCCAGTTCGACGTCGTGGCGCTCGCCGACGACCTGCGGCTCGGCATGTTCGTGATCGCCCGCCTCGCCACCCGGCACGGCATCACCGTCACCCTGCGCCCCTCGCCCTACGGCGGCACCACCGCGATCGTGCTGGTCCCGCACGAGATCGTGGTGCGGGAGGGCGCCGACGAGCCCGCCGCCGGCTCCGGCCCCGGCCCGGTCCTCGGTTCCGGCTCCGGATCCGGAGCCGGAACCGACAGCTCCGGCTCCGGTGACGGGGACGCCGGTCCCACCCGCGAGCACACCGCGGAGCCGTACCCCACCGCGCACGCACGCGCCGGCGAGACCGCGCACGTACGGACCGGCGATTCCGAGGACGTACGGACCGGCGATCTCGTGCACGCTCGGACCGACGACGAGGGGCACGCCGCGCGGAGCGACGAGAACGCCGCGCCCGCCACGGCCGCCGCGCCCGCCACGTCCACGTCACGACCCGCTCCCCGCACCTCGCCGGCCGTCGGCGCCGACGGCGGCGCGGGAGC
>NZ_JAVRHI010000273.1:0-8352 GCF_034105845.1 Streptomyces sp. CRN 30
CGATCCACCAGTCCCGGCGGATACACCCAGGTCAACAGCCCCAGACCCGATAACTCCGACACACTCGCGGACACCCGAATCACCCCCGGCGGCCACCAACGAGCCTACGCCGAAAGTAAAAGCAACGGCATTGGCCCTAGGCGCCCGGCAGGCCGAGCGCGTCGAGCGGGACGCCCACCGGTTGCAGCAGCCAGCCGAAGTCGCCCAGGCCCCCGCGCGCGGTGAGCTCGGCCGCCTCGCCCGCGCCCGCCAGCGCCCGTACGTACGCCGTGGGGTCCGTGGCCGCCAGGGCCAGCGGGGGCCGGCCGGCGGTGACGCCGAGGGCGTGCAGGGCCGCGCGTTGGGTGACGACGCTCGCGCCCGGCAGCGCGCAGGAGTCCAGGGCCACATGGGCCGTGATGTCGCGGGAGCCGTCCGGGACCGGCGCCGTCCGCCGTCCCTCCCGGAACCCGGTGAGCGTCCCGAAGGGCGGGCGGGCCCCCGCGGCGTGCGCGTAGTCCACGGCGACGGCGAGCCCCCGGCCCACGCCTCCCACGGCGGCGGCCCAGGCCCGGTCCCGCGGGAGCCCGATCTCGGCGCGCAGACCCTCCTCCGCGGGCAGTGGCCACCAGCGCGTGAGCCACTCCGCCTCCGCGCCCGTCACGGGCTCCCCGAGGCGCTCGGTGCCGTCCCGGCGGACGAGGACCCGGCGCGGTACGCCCTCGGCGTCCATTTCGGCGACGTCGACGGGGACGTTGTCGAGCCACTCGTTGGCGAACAGCAGCCCGGCGACGCCCTCGGGGGGCGTCGGCAGCCACTCGATCCGGTGGCCGAGACCGTCGGGGCGGCCGGCGCGCTCGACGGCGTACCCACGCGCGCGGGCGGCCACGTCCGCGGGCAGGGCCTCCAGCACCCCGGTCACCAGTTCGCCCCGGCCCGCCGCCATGTCCACGAACGCGAGTTCGGCGGGGTGCCCGAGGGCCGTGTCCACCCGGCACAGCAGCCGGGCCACGGCCGCGGCGAACAGCGGCGAGGCGTGCACCGAGGTACGGAAGTGCCCGGCGGGACCGGGGCCGCCGGGCCGCCGGTAGAACCCTGAGAGCCCGTACAACGCCTCTTCCGTGGCCTCCCGCCACCCCCGCCACCCGTCCTCCACCGCACCGTTCACCGGGTCAGGCTAAGCGCCGTGGGCGGGCGGGCCTCCACCTTGGGGAGTACACGCGCCGGTCGGGGATCGGCCCTCCGGTTGACTTCTGCACACATCACGCTTCCCTACGCTGGGTTACGTGCAACGCCTCTACGACTTCCTCCGCAGGCACCCGACCGGGGTGGACGCCTTCTGGGCCTTCGTCCTGTTCGCCGTCTCCGGCGTGGGGGTGGTCACCACCCAGGAGAACACCAGGGCCGACATGCCGTCCGCCGTGATCCCGGTCGTCCTGCTGCTCTGCCTGGTGGTGGCCCTGCGGCGGCGCATGCCCGAGAAGATGTTGCTGCTGGCCGCCGCGGTGGGCGTGGCGCAGCTGGTCCTGGACGTGGTGCCGTCGGCCGCCGACCTCGCCATGCTGGTGATCATCGGCACGGTGGCGGCGACCGGTGCCCGCTGGGCCTCCCGGTTCGCCCTGGTGGGGGGCCTGTGCGCGGGGCCGCTGTCGGTGCTGCGCTGGCCCACGGACATGACGGGCCCGCTGGGCAACATCGCGCTGGCGGTCTTCCAGTCCGTGCCCTTCGCCCTCGCCTGGGTGCTCGGCGACTCGCTGCGCACCCGCCGGGCCTACTTCGCGGAGCTGGAGGAGCGCGCCGCCCGGCTGGAGAAGGAGCGCGAGGCGCAGGCCAAGGTCGCCGTCGCCGCCGAGCGCGCCCGTATCGCCCGTGAACTGCACGACGTCGTCGCCCACAACGTCTCCGTGATGGTGGTCCAGGCCGACGGGGCCGCGTACGTCCTCGACGCCGCGCCCGACCAGGCGAAACAGGCTCTCGGCACCATCTCGTCCACCGGGCGGCAGGCCCTCGCCGAGATGCGCCGCCTGCTGGGCGTGCTGCGCACCGGCGAGCACGAGGAGGGCGGCGAGTACGTGCCGCAGCCCGACGTCGAACAGCTCGACGAACTCATCGAGGAGTGCCGCAGCTCGGGCCTCCCCGTCGACTACAGGATCGAGGGCACCCCGCGGCCCCTGCCCAGCGGCGTCGAACTGACCGCGTACCGCATCGTGCAGGAGGCCCTCACCAACACCCGCAAGCACGGCGGCCCCAACACGGGCGCGAGCGTGCGGCTGGTCTACTTCGACGACGGCCTCGGACTGCTGGTCGAGGACGACGGCAAGGGCGCCCCGCACGAGCTGTACGAGGAGGGCGGCTACGACGGCCAGGGACACGGCCTGATCGGCATGCGGGAGCGCGTCGGCATGGTGGGCGGCACCCTGGACGCGGGGCCGCGGCCCGGCGGCGGCTTCCGCATCAGCGCACTGCTGCCGCTCAAGCCCGCCCCCTGACGCCCGGGCGACCAGGCACGTACCGCACTGACACCTGTAAGACCACCTGACACTTGACTTCGACTTCTGGAAGAGGGCCCGATGGCGATCCGCGTGATGCTCGTCGACGACCAGGTGCTGCTGCGCACCGGGTTCCGGATGGTGCTCGCCGCCCAGCCGGACATGGAGGTCGTGGCGGAGGCGGGCGACGGGGTCGAGGCGCTGCAGGTGGTGCGGTCCGCCCCGGTCGACGTCGTGCTGATGGACGTCCGCATGCCGAAGCTGGACGGGGTGGAGGCCACCCGGCGCATCTGCGCGGAGCCCGACCCGCCGAAGGTGCTCATCCTGACCACCTTCGACCTCGACGAGTACGCCTTCTCCGGGCTCAAGGCCGGCGCCTCCGGCTTCATGCTCAAGGACGTGCCGCCCGGTGAACTCCTCGCCGCCATCCGCTCGGTGCACAGCGGTGACGCGGTCGTCGCGCCGTCCACCACCCGGCGCCTGCTCGACCGGTTCGCGCCGATGCTGCCGAGCAGCGGCAAGGAGCACCGGCACGTGGAACTGCAGCGGCTCACCGACCGGGAGCGCGAGGTGATGGTGCTCGTGGCGCAGGGCCTGTCGAACGGGGAGATCGCGGCCCGGCTGGTCCTGTCCGAGGCGACGGTGAAGACGCACGTCGGCCGCATCCTCACCAAGCTCGGGCTGCGCGACCGGGTACAGGTGGTCGTCCTCGCGTACGAGACGGGTCTGGTACGGGCCGGAGGACACGGCTGAGCCCCGCGGAGTGCGGCAGCTGAACGGGCCCCGCGGGGGACCGTCGGCCACTAGGGTGCGCGCATGCTTGTCTGGATCAACGGCCCCTTCGGGGGAGGCAAGACGCAAACCGCACACGAGATCCGGCGCCGGCTGCCCGGCAGCGTGATCTGCGATCCCGAGCACGCCGGCTTCGGGTTGCGCCGCATGCTGCCGCCGGGACTGCGCGGGGACTTCCAGGACCTCACCTCGTGGCGGCAGGGCGTGGTCGAGGTGCTCGACCTGGCACTCACCCGGCACGAGGGCGTGGTGATCGTCCCGATGACGGTCGTCGACGCCGGGTACTTCGCGGAGACCGTGGGCCGCCTGCGGGAACTCGGGCACGAGGTACGGCACTTCACGCTCCTCGCCGAACGGGAGACCGTACTGCGCCGGCTGCGCGAGCGGGACGTCGTCCGCTTCCTCGGACACCTCGGCGGCGGCGGGCGGTACGCGGGGCCGGCCCGGGAGAACTGGGCCGTCGCGCAGCTGGACCACTGCCTGGAGCGGTTGCGCGGGGCGGAGTTCGCCGAGCACCTGTGGACCGACCGCACCACCGTGCCGCGGACGGCGGACCGGATCGCCGTCCTGGCCGGCCTGACGCTCACCCCGAACGGGGAGGGCGCTCTGCGGACACGGCTGCGGCAGGCCGGGGTGGGCCTGAAGCACATCCGGTTCGACTGACCCGGCCGCACCGGGTCGGCCGCACCGGGTCGGCCGGACCGGCCGACGGGACCGGCCGACGGGACCGGCCGGCGGGACCGGCCGTCAGCGCAGGATCCCTTCCAGGAAGTCGCTGCCCAGCCGGGCCACCACGGCCACGTCCAGCTGGTGCAGCACGTACCGGCCGCGGCGGCGGGTCGTGACGAGGCCCGCCTTCTTCAGGACGGCGAGATGGCGGGACACCTCGGGCGCGCTCAGGCCGTGGGCGTGCGCCAGCTCGCTCGTGGTCTGCGGTGACCTCGCTATGTTCCGGCACAGACGCACGCGTACCGGGTGGGCGAGGGCGTCGAGGCGGCGTTCGAGCAGCTCCACCGGGGCAGGTCTCAACGGGTCGGGACCGCCGACCGGATAGTGCACGACGGGACGCCAGCCGGGCGCGTGCAGCACCGTCAGGTGCGGCCAGCCGAAGTACGACGGCACGAAGGTGACCCCGGGGCCGACGGCGGGGTCCGTGGCGGTCGTCGAGCCGTGGATCAGTTTGTCGGCCTCGATCCGCGTCCCGTCCGGACCCTCGGTCAGGGACAGCGCGGCGGAGATCGACTCCAGTGTCTCCCGCAGGCCCTTGCGGCGCAGGAGCTCCGTCCTGTGGCGGGCGTCGGCGGCGAGCTGGGTGCGCACCCGGCGCCAGGTGTCCGCGAAGAACGCCTCGTCGCAGTCCTCCAGCAGCCGGCGCACCCAGGTCCGTACGGCCGGCGGGTCCTCGAGCAGCCGCCGGGTGAAGCCGAGCTGCTCGGGGCCCCGGCCGGCCGCCAGCTCCAGCGCGAGGTCGTGCCGGGCCCGGTCGACGAGCGGCGAGGGCACCACTCCCGCGTACGGGGAACCGCAGCCGAACTCCAGGGCGGCGCCGACGAACCGCTCGTCGCTGAGCCGGTCCAGGTCGTCCAGCTCCTCGTGGATCGTCGCCCCCGGCCGGCCGGCGCGGTCCGGGAGCCCCGCGAACGGCAGGAAGATGTCGGAGAACAGGTGCCGCCACAGGAAGTCGGCCTGGACGAGCCGGTCGGCCAGGTCCGGTCCGAGGGACGTGGTGGTCACGGTCACCCAGCCCTGCACGCCGGGGTGGTGGTCGGGCTCGGCGAGGGCGTGCAGCGCGACGGACAGCTCGGCCAGCGGCGAGGTGTGGAAGACGATGTTCCCCCAGCTCTCGGCTCTGCCCGAGCCGGGCGGTGCCCCCGTGGCGGGCAGCCCGGTGATGTCGATGCTCACGCTCATGGCCTCATGGTGCACCCCGCCACCGACAACGCCGTGCCGATTGACGGCGTCCGTCAACCGACACGGCGCACGCCCTACGGACCGGTCGTCTCCGCAGCGGTCCCCTCCGCACCGCCCTCCTCCCGCCGGGCGGCGTCCTCCTCCCGCACCAGGGCGACGAAGTCCGCGACGGCCGCCCGCACGTCCCCGGCCGTCCACTCCAGCCCGGCCGCCCGTACGTCGATCTCGGTGAAGGAGAGTCCCGGGCCCCCACGGCCCCAGGGGCGTGCGAAGAGGACCGTCCCCGTCTCCTCGCCCTGCCGGACCGAGGCCTCCGCGAGCACGTCGACGTCGTACGGCAGCCAGACCTGGAACTCGTGGGTGTGCGGCCGCTCCGGGTGGACGCGCGCCCACGGCAGCCCGGCCGCCGTGAACCCCTCGTGCAGCGCGGCGGCGACCACGCGCGCGTGGGTCACGTACTCCGGCAGCCGCGGCAGCTCCCGCTCCAGCCCGGCGAGGGCCGACAGCACGGTCGGGAACTGCTGGAAGACCTGTCCGCCGTACCGGTGCCGCCAGGCCTTCGCCTCCTCGACCAGCGTGAGGGGACCGGCGAGCGCGGCGCCGCCGAAGCCGTCGAGCGACTTGTAGAACGACACGTAGACGCTGTCCGCGAGGTCCGCGACCTCTGCCAGGGGGCGCCCGAAGTGGGTGGTGGTCTCCCACAGGCGGGCCCCGTCGAAGTGCACCACCGCGTCCCGTTCCCGCGCGGCCTCGACGACCTCGCGCAGCCCGTCCCAGGAGGGCAGCACGAAACCGGCCTCCCGCAGGGGCAGCTCCAGCATCAGCGTCCCGAAGGGCTCCTCCAGGCCGCGCACCTCGTCGGCGGTCGGCAGCCGGGGCTCGCCCGTGACCCGGACCGTGCGCAGTCTGCTCACCGTGCTGAGGGCGTGCCGTTCGTGCACCTCGGGGTGGGCCAGCGCGTGCAGGGCCACCGTCGCGTTCCCGGTACGGCCCGCCCAGCAGCGCAGGGCGACCTGCTGGGCCATCGTCCCCGTCGGGAAGAACGCGGCGGCCTCCTTGCCGAGCAGCCCGGCGACGCGCTCCTCCAGGGTCTCGACGATCCGGGTGCCGTAGAGGTCCGCCGTCTCGTCCAGGTCGTGCAGGTCCGGCGCCGTCTCGTGCAGCGCCGCCAGCCGCTCGCGGATCGTCGCCCAGGACCCGGGGCGCGCCAGTACCCGCCGTGCCGCGCGGTGGGCCGCTCTGCGCCGCTCCGACCGTTCCGTGGCAACGGACCGTTCCGTCGTGTCGCTCTCGTCCATCCCTGGATCATGCCGTGCGCCTCCCGCGCGCGGCACCCGGTTCCCGCCCCGGCGTGGGGGCCGCGTGGCCCGTGCCGGGGCGACGCGCGGAAACCCACAGCCTGTGGACAACCGGCCGGTGCGCCGGGCAATCGCGTTAACATGACGAGAAATCGTCCGGTACCCCGAGCGGACTGGAACGGGAAGGCCACCAGCGAGTGAGTACATTCCAGCTACCAGAGCCCAAGGACCGCCCCGCGCGGCTCACCGTGGGCGTCGTCGGCGCCGGCCGGGTGGGCCCCGCGCTGGCGGCGTCGCTGCGGCTGGCGGGCCACCGTCCGGTGGCCGTGTCCGGGGTCTCCGACGCCTCCCGGCGGCGCGCCGCGGACCTGCTGCCCGACGTTCCGCTGGTGACCCCGGCGCAGGTGCTGGCCCGCGCCGAGCTGGTGCTGCTGACCGTGCCCGACGACGCCCTGCCGGGGCTCGTGGAGGGCCTCGCCGAGACCGGTGCCGTACGGCCGGGGCAGCTGATCGTGCACACCTCCGGGCGGTACGGCGTCCGGGTGCTGGACCCCGCGCTGCGGGCCGGGGCGCTGCCCCTGGCCCTGCACCCCGCGATGACGTTCACCGGCACCGCCGTGGACGTGCAGCGGCTCGCCGGGTGCCCCTTCGGGGTGACCGCGCCCGAGGAGCTGCGGCTGGCCGCCGAGGCACTGGTGATCGAGATGGGCGGCGAGCCCGAGTGGATCACCGAGTCCGCCCGGCCGCTCTACCACGCGGCCCTCGCCCTGGGCGCCAACCACCTGGTCACCCTGGTCGCCGAGGCCATGGACCTGCTGCGCACGGCGGGCGTCCAGGCCCCCGACCGCATGCTCGGCCCGCTGCTCGGCGCCGCCCTGGACAACGCGCTGCGCGCGGGCGACGCGGCCCTCACCGGCCCCGTCGCGCGCGGGGACGCGGGCACGGTCGCCGCGCACGTCGCCCAGCTGCGGGAGCACGCCCCGGGGGCAGTCGCCGGCTATCTGGCGATGGCCCGCGCGACCGCCGACCGCGCGCTCGCGAACGGCCTGCTCAAGCCGGAACTCGCCGAGGACCTCCTGGGGGTACTCGCCGGCGACACGGAACGGCCCGAGAACCCTGAGAACGGGGAAGACCGATGACCCGCCGCACGTTCGAACTCGTCCCCACGGTCGCCGCCCTGCGGCACGCGCAGGACCGCTTCGCGGTGCCGGGGCGCACCGCCGTCGCCATGACCATGGGCGCCCTGCACGAAGGCCACGCCACCCTGATCCGGGCGGCCCGGGAGCACGTCGGCCCCGAGGGCTTCGTCACCGTCACCGTCTTCGTGAACCCCCTGCAGTTCGGCGCGGGCGAGGACCTCGACCGCTATCCGCGCACCCTCGACGCCGACCTCAAGATCGCCGAGCAGGCCGGCGCCGACGTGGTGTTCGCGCCCTCCGCGGACGAGGTCTACCCCGGCGGCGAGCCCCAGGTGCGGGTGAGCGCGGGCCCCATGGGGGAGCGGCTGGAGGGCGCCTCCCGGCCCGGCCACTTCGACGGCGTGCTCACCGTCGTCGGCAAGCTGCTGCACCTCACCCGGCCCGACGTGGCCCTGTTCGGGCAGAAGGACGCCCAGCAGCTCGCGCTGGTCCGCCGCATGGTCCGCGACCTGAACTTCGGCATGGAGATCGTCGGCGTGCCGACCGTCCGGGAGCCCGACGGCCTGGCCCTGTCCAGCCGCAACCGCTACCTGTCCGGCGCCGAGCGGCGTACGGCCCTCGCGCTCTCCCAGGCCCTGTTCGCGGGCCGCGACCGGCACGCCGCCCAGGAGGCGCTGCGCGCCCGGGCCCGCGAGGTGCCCGCCACGCGCGCGCGTGCCGAGGCGCTCAGCGCGATCGGCGAGT
>NZ_JAVRHI010000274.1:0-31826 GCF_034105845.1 Streptomyces sp. CRN 30
AGCGCGAGGACCACGTCGGCGCCCGCCCCCAGCGTGGCCCAGCCGCCGCCGGTCGTCGGGTCGCGCACCACGGCGATCTGCGGCAGCCCCGCCGCCCGGGTCAGCGCCGACTGCCGGGCCACGCGCTGGAGTTGCACGAGCGCGCGCATGCCTTCCTGCATCCGGCTGCCGCCCGTCGCGACCAGCGGGACGACCGGCAGCCGGTGCTCACGCGCGTACGTGTACGCCGCCTCCAGCCGGTCCCCGGTGCGCTCGCCCAGCGACCCGCCCAGGAAGCCGAACTCGAAGGCGAGCACCACCGCCGCCGTACCGCCGATCACCGCGCGCCCGCAGACGACGGACTCCTCCTCGCCGGTGCGCGCGGCGGCCCGGGCGCGCGCGGCGCCGTACCCCGCCCAGGCGAGCGGGCCGTCCGGGCCGTGGTCCGTTCCGGCGGGTGCGGACAGCGGGGTGAAGTCGTCCGTGACCAGGGCGATGACCGCGCGGGCGGACGGGCGCTCAGCCATGGCCGACCGCGTTCGGGTGGAGGGCGCCGGCCTCGTGCGCGTCCTTCAGGGCCCGCTTCATGATCTTGCCCATGTCGTTGCGGGGCAGCGAGCCGAGGAAGCGCACGAGACGCGGCCGCTTGTGCGGGGCCAGCCGGTCGGCGACGTGCCGCGTCAGCTCGTCGGCGAGGGTGTCGTGCGGCTGCCCCGCGGGCACGACCCAGGCCACGATCCGCTCACCGAGGTCGTCGTCCGGTTCTCCCGTCACGGCGGCCTCGCGGACGGCGGGGTGTTCGAGGAGGGCGTTCTCGATCTCCCCCGCGCCGATCTTGTAACCACCGCTCTTGATCAGGTCGGTGGCCTTGCGGCCGACGATGCGCACGTACCCGTCGGGGTCGCGCACCGCCACGTCGCCGGTGCGGAACCAGCCGTCCCCGGTGAACGCGGCGGCCGTCGCGTCCGGCCGGTTCAGGTACTCGGTGAACAGGTTCGGCCCGCGCACCTGGATCTCACCGACGGTCTCCCCGTCGTATGCCGCGACGGGCGTGCCGTCCTCCTCCACCAGCCGCAGCTCCACCCCGGGCAGCTCCACCCCGACGGTCCCGGCGCGCGCCTCGCCGTCCGCGCGCACGCTCGTGTTCATCAGGGTCTCCGTCATCCCGTACCGCTCGATCACCCGCCGCCCGGTCGCCGCCGCGATGCGCTCGTGGTCGTGCACCGGCAGCGCGGCCGAACCGGAGACCAGCAGCCGCGCCCGGCCGAGCGCCGCCGCCAGCGCGGGGTCGCCGGGCAGCGCCTCCGCGATCCGGTGGTACATCGTGGGGACGCCGAAGACCATGGTCGCGCCCTCGCCCAGCTCGCGGGCGACGGCCGCCGTGTCGAACCGGCCGAGATGGCGCACCGAGCCGCCGCGCCGCAGCGGGCCCAGGGTGCCCAGGATCAGTCCGTGGACGTGGAAGAGGGGCAGCGCGTGCACGAGCACGTCGTCCGCGGTCCACTGCCAGGCGTCGGCCAGCGCGTCCAGGGTGGCGGCGATCGCCCGGCGGGGGATGACGGCGCCCTTGGGTGGGCCGGTGGTGCCGGAGGTGTAGACGACGAGGGCGGGGTGGTCGGGAGGCAGATCGGCGGTGGGGGCGAGTGCCTCGCGCGGTGTCGCCCGTACGTCGACGTCGACGCGCTCCAGCCGGGCGAGCGCGGCCGGCAGCTCCACGTCCGGCGAGGCGAGGACCAGGTCCGGCGCGCTGTCCTCGACGATGTGGCCCAGCTCGCCGTCGCCCGACTTCGGGTTGAGCGGGACGGCGGGCACCCCGGCGAGCAGCGCGGCGACGACACCGACCGCGGTCTCCAGGGCGGGGGTCGCCCACACGGCCACGCGGCCGGTGCCCACGAGGCGGCCGGCCGTCGCGTCCGCCGCGGCGGCGAGTCCGGCGTAGGTCAGGGAGTGCTCGCCGAACCGCAGGGCGGGACGGTCGGCCGGGGCGGGGGAAACACCCGTCAGGGCCGGGAAAAGGTCCGGGAATCGAGGGGACACGCGTCGTACTCCTTCGTTCGTCAGGTCGTCCGTGCCGTGTGTGTCGTCCGGCCGTCCGTGCTGGTCATCCCCACCCGGGCACGACCAGCACCAGCCACACCACCGCGGGTACCACCGCCACTACGACTCCTCCGTACACCATCAGCTGCCGGAAGAAACGTTCCCGGTCGACGTCCGGTGCCGCGGCGAGCACCAGGGCGCCGTTGGTCGAGAACGGGCTCACGTCCACGACCGTCGCCGACACGGCGAGCGCCGACACCATGCCGATCGCGCCGATCTCGCCCTGCGCCAGGAACGGCACCGCCAGCGGGATCAGCGCGCCCATGATCCCCACGGAGGAGGCGAACGCCGACACGAGAGCGCCTATGTAGCAGAGCAGCACCGCGGCCAGCAGCGGGACGCCGATACCGCCGACGCCCTCACCGGCCCAGGTGATGGTGCCCATCTCGTCCAGGACGCCGACGTAGGTGAGGACCCCGCAGATGAGCAGCACCGTGGGCCAGGCGATCTGCCCGACGGCGGTCCGGCTGTCCGCGGGCCATACGGTGCTGAGCAGGACGGCGAGGGTGATCGAGGCGAGGCCCGCGTCGAGGTCGAAGCCGAGCACGGCGACGACGAGGGCGACCAGGGCGACGAGGGTGGCGGTGCGGGCGGGGGTGAGACGGGTGCCGGGGTCGTCCTCGGTGACGGTCACGGCGGGGGCGGTGGGGGTGACGGTGGCGGTACGGGTGGTGCCGGTGCCGGTGTTCGTTCCTGTGTTCGTTTCCGTGTCCGTGTCCGTACGGGGACCCGCGTCCGCGCCCGCGCCCACGTCGGCGCCGGTGGGAGCGGGAGCTCCGCCTGCCCGGTCCTGAGGGGCCGTCACCGCTCCCCGCGCCCACAGCTTCGGCCCGCCGAAGAGGAGGAAGACGACGCCCGCGATGACGAGGTTGGCGACGAGGGAGGCCAGGAAGAGGGTGATCTCGCTGCCGGGGAGCCGCTCCCGCTCGACGATGCCGTTGACGATCGACCCGTAGATGCTGATCGGCGAGAAGCCCCCGGCCTGCGCCCCGTGCACGACCATCGTGCCCATCAGCAGCGGGCTGATCCCGTACCGCGCGGCGAAACTGAGCGCGACGGGCGCGACGATCGCCACCGCGGCCGGGCTCACCGCGCCGATCGCGGTCAGCGCGCCGGTGAGGGCGAACATCACCCAGGGGATGAGCGCCACCCGCCCGCGCACCAGCCGGATCGCGGCGTGCACCAGCCAGTCGGTGGTGCCGTTGGCGCGGGCGATCGCGAAGAGGTACGTGACGCCGACAAGGACGACGAAGAGGTCGCCGGGGAAGCCGGCGAAGACGCCGTCCGCGTCCAGACCGGCGACGAGCCCGCCCACACCGAAGGCGGCGGCGAAGGCGAGGGCGCCCATGTTGACCGAGCGGGTCGTGGCGATGACGAACACCACGACGAGGACGAGGATCGAGATGAGTTCAGGGGACATACGGGCTCCCGTCGTTGGGTCCCGGAGCGGCTGGGGGAGGCGGATCTGTCGGAGGGAAGTGGCTGAGTGGCTCAGCCACTTGGGGGTCGGCTGGCCAGCGTGGACCCGGACCGGGGGCCGGTCAAGGGATCGCGCAGATATTGGCTCAGCCACTCGTCCACTGCGTCGGGTCGTTCCCCGGCCACGCGGTGTTACGCTCCGCGGCGAGAGGGGGTCGTATGAGCGACGCACTGCGCCCGATGGCGAAGCAGCGCCTCTACGAGCAGGTGCTCGACCGGCTGCGCCAGTACGTCACCGAGGGCGGCCTGCGCGCGGGCGACCGCCTGCCGCCCGAACGCGACCTCGCCCAGCGCCTCGGCGTCAGCCGCGCCTCGGTGAAGCAGGCGATCGTGGTGCTGGAGGTGCAGGGCCTGGTGGAGGCGCGGCACGGCGGCGGCACGTACCTCGTCCGCGACAGCCTCGACGTCGAACCCGTGGAGGCGCTCGTCGAACGCCGCCGGCGCCTGCCCGACGTGCTGGAGGCCAGGGAGGCCCTGGAGACCAAGCTCGCCGAACTCGCCGCCGAGCGCCGCACGGAGGACGACCTCGCGGCGATCCGCTCCGCGCTCGCGCACATGGAGCGGGAGATCGAGGAGGGCGCGCACGGGGTGGAGGGCGACCGCCTGTTCCACGCGGCGGTGACGGCGGCGGCGCACAGCGGCCTGCTCGCCGAGTTCATGCGCTCCATCGCCGACCAGATCGCCGAGAGCCGCACCGAGTCCCTCCGCCAGCCGGGCCGCCCCCACCGCTCCCTGGCCCAGCACCGCGCCATCGCCGAAGCCGTCGAGGCCGGCCGGCCGGAGCAGGCGGCCGCCGCGATGCGCCGCCACGTCCGTACGGTGGCGAAGGTGCGGCTGCTGGACTGGGAGCCGGAGGCCCCTTCCTCCTGAGCGGCCGGCGCCGCGGAGACCCTTACGGAGCGCCCTGGTCCAGGGGCTCCCCGGTGTCCCCTCGGTGTTCCTCGTGCCGCTCCCGATGCTGGGGCTTCACCGAAGGGGAAGGTCGAGCGACCGGGCGGAGGGGCCGCGTCCGGCCCCGCACGGCGCCGTATGCGACCGGGTACCTCGGACGGTCCGGCGCGCCCTCCTCGTACGAGCGCGGATACCGCCCGGAGCGTACGGGACGGGACGCGGGGCGGACGTCACCCGGCTGTGCGGGCGGGGCCGCACCGCGCCCGGCCTGGGGCGGACCGCCGGGCACCGCGGGAGCGCGGTGCTGTAGGCGCCGGCGACGGGCCCTTCCCGGGCACGGAGTCCGTCGACGGGCGTGGTGCCGGGCGGGAACCGGCGGGCGGGGCCGGGCGTATACCGGGTGAGAGCGCCGCGCACGCGCCGACCGGGCACCGCGGTCCCCGGGCCGGCCGGCGTGCGACGAGCGACGGCGAGGAGTGCGCGACGCCGCCCAGGACGTCGACGGCACCGGTCGCCGCACCGGGATCACCTCCCGGCCCTCCGGCGAAGGAGACGACCGTGCAGGTGTACGAAGCGATGGTCAAGGGCCTCGAGGGCATCGGGGTGGAGGCGGCGTTCGGCGGGGCCGGCGAGAACGCGGCGGGCCTGATGCTGGCGCTGGAGCACTCGGAGCGCATCCGCCCCGTCATGGTCCGCCACGAACAGGCCGCGTCGTTCATGGCGTGCGGCTACTCGATGTTCGGCAACCGGCTCGGGGTCTGTTTCGCCACCGCGGGACCCGGGGCGTTCAACCTCTTCTCCGGACTCGCGATGGCGATGTCCGACTCCTGCCCCGTCCTGGCGATATCGGGTTACGCCTCGCGCCACTGGCAGGGCAGGGGCTCGCTCAACGAGACCTCCGGCCTGGGCCGCACGCCCGACTCACGGAAGATGTTCGCCGCGACCACCAAGAGGTCCTACCTGCTGGAGCACGCCGACCAGACCTGCGACGTGCTGGAGGAGGCCGTCAACCTCGCGCTGTCGGGACGGCCGGGACCGGTGCACATCCACGTGCCGGAGGACCTGGCCCACCCCGGCGGCGCCGAGGTGTCGAACTACCGCGACCTCCGGCTCGACGTGCCGCAGGTGCTGCCGGACCCCGAGGCCCTCGAGGCGGTCGCCGGCGTGCTGGCAGACGCGATGGGCCGGGGCGAGCGGATCGTCGCGCTGGTGGGCTTCGGGGCGGTGCGCAGCGGCGCCGGGCCGGAGATCAGGCGGTTCGTCGAGCGCTTCCGGATCCCGCTGCTGACCACCCTGGACGGCAAGGGCATCCTCCCGGAGGACCACCCGCTGGCGATCGGCGTCTTCGCCGACAGCGGCCACGCGAGTGCCTGGAAGGCGTTCCGTGAGGCGAAGGTGGTGCTCGCGATCGGCAACTCGCTCAGCCAGCACGGGACGTTCAACTACCGCGAGGACCTGTTCGAGGGCAAGACACTGATCCACGTCAACATCACCGAGGAGGAGATCTCCAAGTCCTACCCGGCCGACCACGCGCTCGTCTCGGACGCCCGGGCCGCCGTCGCCGCGCTCACCGGCCTCCTGGACCGGCGGGTCGGCGAGATCAAGGGCTGGCGGACCGACGGACGGGACTACGAGTACCGGTACATCCCGCACGTGACGCACGGCATCCATCCCGGACAGCTCGCCCAGGCCATCGGCAGGATGCTGCCCGCCGACGGGATGCTGCTGGCCGACGCGGGCGCCCACCTGGCGTGGCTCGGCTACTACGTCGAGCTGGACGAGGGGCAGCGGTTCCGCAAGGCCGGCTCCTTCGGGCCCATGGCCGGGCACGTGAACGGCGCGCTCGGGCTCAAGCTCGCGCACCCCGACCGCACCGTGGTCGTCGGCTGCGGCGACGCCTGCTACACCCTGTCCGGCTTCGAGCTGATGACGGCGGTGGAGTACGGCATCCCGGTGATCTGGGTGATCTTCGACGACAACGAGTACAAGCTCATCAAGATGTTCCAGGTCGCCACCTACGGCGAGACCGGGCTCGTGGAGTTCCTCAACCCCGACTTCGTCCGCTACGCCGAGGCGTGCGGCGCCGACGGCCACCGCGCCGAGACGCTGGAGGAGTTCGAGGAGGCCTTCGAGGCGGCCCTGGCGTCCGGCCGGCCGACGGTGATCGACGCCAGGATCACCCGCTGGGCCGTCCCGCACTACAGCCCGTCACCCGAGGGCACGATCGCCGGCCTCGTGGAGATGACCGAGCAGCGGCTGCGCGGGGACGGTGACTGAGGGGCCGGGGGACGGGGACCGCGAAGCCGGGGTTACGGGGACCTGGAGGCTGCCGAGGCCCTCTGACCCGGCCTCACCCGGCCGGATAGACTCGCCCGTATGGTCGAATCGTCCCGTGGCGCCGCGAGCCCCGGGATGTGGCGGCGCGAGAAGGGCACCGTGGTGCGCCGGGCCGCGGCGGTTCCGGAACGGGCGACGGCCTCCTCCGTCATCACCGCCGGGCTCCAGGTCCCCCGCGTCCCCACGGAGTGGGCGCCGCACACGCATCTGCTGCACGAGCTCGTCTGGGTGCGCGGGGGAACGCTGACGTCCCGGGTGGAGGACCGCGTCTTCACCGTGTCCGAGGGGTACGGGCTGTGGATGCCCGCCGGAGTGGTGCACGGGGGCCGGGCGACGGCGGGTGCGCGGTTCCACGAGGCCTTCTTCGCCCCCGACCGCACGCCGTTCGCGTGCGAGGGGCCGAGGGCGATCGCGATGACGCCGTTGCTGGAGTCGCTGCTGACCCATCTGTCCCGTACGGATCTCGACGCGGCGGCCAGGGCGCGGGCGGAGTCGGTCGTGTTCGACGTGCTCCGGCCGTCGGAACGCCAGTTCGCGTTGCAGCTGCCCGGCGACGCCCGGATCGACCGCGTGGCCGAGGCCCTGCTGGACGATCCCGCCGACGGCCG
Organism: Streptomyces sp. CRN 30; assembly: GCF_034105845.1. Classification (NCBI taxonomy): domain Bacteria; kingdom Bacillati; phylum Actinomycetota; class Actinomycetes; order Kitasatosporales; family Streptomycetaceae; genus Streptomyces; species Streptomyces sp. CRN 30. The sequence continues at coordinate 7,392 of NZ_JAVRHI010000274.1, forward strand.
CTCGCTGGAGGAGTGGGCGCGGTGGCTGGGGATCAGCGACCGTACGGTCACCCGCGCGTTCCGCCACGCGACGGGCCTGTCCTTCGCGCAGTGGCGGCAGGCGCTGCGGGTGCACCGGGCGCTGGCGCTCCTCGCCGAGGGACTCGACGTGACGACCGTCTCCGAGACGCTCGGCTACGCGCAGCCCAGCACCTTCATCGCCGCCTTCCGGCGGATCACGGGCACGACGCCGGGTGCGTTCCTCGACGCGGCGGACGGCACCTCCAGCGGTACCTCCGGCGGTGTCCGGAATCCCGTATCGCGTGTCCGTAACTCCTGATTGTCGACATGGCGATCGGAATATAACCTTCCCGGAGTTAGGTAACCCTTAGTTGGTGTTCGCCGCGAACGGTGCTCCGGTCGTGGTGATGTCCGCTGCCCGGCCGACGGCCGGCGAGGCCGGACGGAGGGTGCCGCAGCCCCTGCCCCTCCGACCGTCCGGACCCACTGATGCTCACCAGCCCCTCCCGGCACGCCGGCCGTCCCGTGGCCGGCCCCGCCGCACCGGTGGCCGCCCTCAACGGGCACGACCTGCTGCTGCGGTACGGCGGCACGCCGGTCGTCCACGGCGTCTCACTGACCCTGGCACCCGGCCGCGCGACCGCCCTGGTGGGGCCGAACGGCAGCGGGAAGTCCACGCTGCTGCGCGCGCTGTCCCGGCTGCACCGGGTGGACGGCGGCCGGGTGACGCTCGGTGGACAGGGCGAGCGGCCCGAGCGGGACACCGCCCTGCTGAGCGCCCGCCGGTTCGCCCGCGAGGTCACGCTGTTCTCCCAGTCGAGGCCCGCACCCCAGGGGCTGACGGTCGCGGAGGTCGTGGCGTTCGGGCGCCATCCGTACCGGCGTGGCTTCGCCGGGCCGACCGCCGAGGACCGCGGCGCCGTCGACCGTGCCATGGGCGTCACCGGCGTGCGCGACATGGCAGGACGGCCGGTCGGGGAGCTCTCCGGCGGGGAGATGCAACGCGTCTGGCTCGCGGCCTGCCTGGCCCAGGAGACCGGCGTCGTCCTGCTGGACGAACCCACCAACCACCTGGACCTGCGCTACCAGATCGAGACGCTCGACCTGGTGCGCGACCTCGTCGAGGAGCACGGCATCGCGGTCGGGATCGTGCTGCACGACCTCGACCAGGCGTCCCGCGTCGCGGACACGATCGTCCTGATGCGCTCCGGGCGCGTGCACGCGGCGGGCGCCCCCGCCGACGTCCTCACCGCCGAGAACATCGGCGAGGTCTACGACATCCGTGTCGAGGTCGGCGTCGACCCCCGCACGGGCCGGCTCCGTATCGACCCACTGGGGCGGCACCCCGCCCCGAGCGGCACACGCAAGAACGCTTGAGACCGCGTAAGAACGCAAGAACGAGGATATTTCATGAACTTCGCCCGTCGCCTGGCGGCGTCAGCCTCCGTGGGGCTCTTCGCCCTCGCCGCAACGGCCTGCGGCACGACCGACGTCGACAAGGCCGAGGCCGGCGGCAGCAGCGCCAGCGCGTCGCCCGTGTCGCAGGACTGCGCCCAGGACACCACGGCCACCTCGACGGAGCCGGTCTCCTTCACGGACGGCGTCGGCCGGCAGGTGCAGCTCGACAAGCCCGCCGAACGGATCGCGGTCCTGGAGTGGCAGCAGGTCGAGGACGCGCTGACCCTGTGCGTCACCCCCACCGCGGTCTCCGACGCGGAGGGGTACAGCACCTGGGTCAGCGCCGAGAAGCTGCCCGGCGGGGTGACCGACATCGGCTCCCGCGAGGAGCCCGACCTCGACACCCTGTACGCGGCCGAGCCCGACCTCGTCGTCGTGGAGGCGTTCGACGCCGACGACGAGATGATCGCGAAGCTGGAGAAGAGGGGCGTCCCCGTGATGGCCACCCGGGGCGCGAACCCGGAGGACCCGATCGGGAACATGCGCGAGGTCTTCAGCATGATCGGTGAGGCGACGGGCCGCACCGAGCGGGCCGACCAGGTGCTCAAGGAGTTCGACGACCACCTCGCGACGGCGAAGCAGCGGGTCGCCGACGCCGATCTGCCGACGAAGGACTTCCTCTTCTTCGACGGCTGGCTGCAGGGCGGCAACCTCACCGTCCGCCCCTACAGCGACGGCGCCCTGTTCACCGAGATCGGCAAGGAACTCGGCATGAACCCCGCGTGGACCGACGCCGTCGACAAGGACCACGGGGACGGGGGCGTCGACCCCTCCTACGGCCTCGCCCAGACCGACGTCGAGGGACTCACCGCGGTGGGGGACGCCAACCTCTTCTACGCCAACGACGAAGGGGCCGGCGGCTACGTCGCGGCGCTGGAGAAGAACCCGATCTGGAAGACCCTCCCGGCCGTGAAGGAAGGCCGCGCGCACTCCTTCCCCGCCCGGGTGTGGGGCGCCGGCGGTCCGCGCTCCTGTGCACAGGCGATCGACGCGTACGTCGACGTGCTCGACCAGAAGTGAGCACAGCGCACATGGCACGGCCCGTCGGGGAACCGCCGCCGCGCGCCGGGCGCGGCGGCGGCCCCACCGGGGTGGCCGTCCTGGTCCTCCTCCTCGCCGTGACCGTCCTGGTGGGCCTCTGGCACCTGACGCAGGGGACGTCGGGCGTCGGCATGGGCGACCTGGTGCGGTACCTCGCCGGGGAACGGGAGCACACCGGCGGGGCGCCGGTCGGTGAGATCCTCACCGGTTCGCGCCTGCCGCGCCTGCTCGCGGGCGTGGCGGTGGGCTTCGCCCTCGGCTGCGCCGGCGCGCTGCTGCAGTCCGTCACGCGCAACGCACTCGCCTCCCCCGACACCCTCGCGGTCACGTCCGGCGCCTACTTCACCCTCTCGCTCGTCGCGGCCTTCGGCCTCACCGTCCCGCTGTGGGCGTCGGGCGCCGTCGCCTTCGCCGGCGGCCTGGTCGCGGCGGCCCTCGTGCTGCTCCTCGCGGGCCGCGCCGCCGGCACCGCCGGCACCCGCCTGATCCTCGCCGGATCGGCGACGGCGATGGCCCTGGACGCGGCGACCGGGACGCTCCTCATCCTGTTCGACCAGAACACGACCGGCCTCTACGCCTGGGGCAGCGGTTCGCTCGCGCAGCTGAACATCGACGCGTCGGTACGCGCCCTCCCCGTCCTGGCCGTGGTGGTGTGCGCCGCCCTGGCCCTGTCCCGGCGCCTCGACGTGATGAACCTCGGCGACGACGCCGCGGCCGGCCTCGGCGTGCCGATCCGCACCACCCGCGTGACCGCCGTGCTCTGCGCGGTGCTCCTGACCAGCACGGCCGTCACCCTCGCGGGCCCGATCGGCTTCGTCGGCCTGGGCGCCCCCGTGCTGGCCCGGCTGATCGCGGGACGGGTCCGGGCGCTGCGCCGGCACCTCGTCCTGGTGCCCGCGGCCGGGCTGCTCGGCGCGCTGCTCGTCCTGCTCGCGGACGCGGTGCTGCGCGCGGTGCAGGGCGCGGACGGAGCCGCCGCCATCCCCACCGGCGTGCCGACCGCGCTGCTCGGCTCCGTCGTGATCGTGGTCCTCGCGCTGCGCCTGCGCGACACGGGCCAGGTCCGGCGGCCACCGAACGCGCGGATCGCCGTACGGTCGCGCCGCGCGTTCCTCCTCGTCGTGACCGGCGCGGTGGCACTCCTGGCGGCGGCGGTCCTCGTGGCGGTCCTGGCAGGGAGCCTCTGGCTGCGGACGGGCGACCTCGTGCTCTGGTTCCAGGGCACCGCCCCGGACCTGATCGGCCAGGCGCTCGACGACCGGGCCCCGCGCGTGGCCGCCGCGGTCCTCGCCGGCGCGGCGCTCGGACTGGCCGGCTGCGTGGTGCAGGGCACGGTGCGCAACCCGCTGGCGGAGCCCGGCGTGCTCGGCATCACGGCGGGCGCCGGGCTGGGCGCGGCGAGCGTCGTCACGTCGGGCCTGTCCGGCGGACGGCCGGTGATGATCGCCGTCGCGGTCGCGGCGGGGGTCGCCACGTTCGCGCTGATCGCCCTGCTGGCCTGGCGCGGCGGCTTCCTGCCCGACCGGTTCGTCCTGATCGGCATCGGCTGCGGGTACGGCCTCAGCTCCGTCACCACCTTCCTCCTGCTGCGCGCCGACCCGTACAACACGCCCCGGATCTTCACCTGGCTCTCCGGTACGACGTACGGCCGTACGCTGCCCGACGTCGTACCGGTCGCGGTGGCCCTGGCGCTCGCGCTCCCCGTGCTGTTGGCGCTGCGCAGCCGGCTCGACCTGCTCGCCGTCGACGAGGACACCCCACGCGTCGTCGGCGTCCGGGTCGAACGCACCCGCTTCGCCGCCCTGGCGATCGCCGCGGTGCTCGCGGCGCTCAGCGTGGTCGCCGTCGGTGTCGTCGGCTTCGTGGGCCTCGTCGCCCCGCACCTCGCCCGGTCCCTGGTGGGCGCCCGGCACGGCCGCACGATCCCGGTCGCGATGCTGCTCGGCGGCGTGCTGGTCTGCGTGGCCGACGCCCTCGGCCGCACGGTCGTCGCACCCTCCCAGGTACCGGCGGGCCTCATGATCGCCCTGGTCGGCGCCCCGTACTTCGTCTGGGTGCTCCGGCAGTCCCGCGCCTGACGCCCCCCTCACCTCCCTCCCCTCACCCTTCCGCCCCGCCAGGAGCACCCGATGCCGCCCCAGCCCCAGCAGGAACAGCAGGAACCGCCAGTGACGAGCGTCGTCGTCCCGTTCGAGGCGGAGACGGCGCGCACCCTGCCGGGGCGGCTCGGACGGCACGAGGTGCCGGAGCGCTGGCACACGGTCGACCGCTCGGCCCACGACCCGCACCTCGTGACCGTGCCGGGGGCCGACGGCGCGGACCGGGCCGCCGCGCTGGTGACGGCCCGTCCGCACACGTCCTACCTGAAGATCGTCGATGCGGTCGGCGACGTCCGGGCGGCGGTCGGAGCCGTCGTCGCCCACGCCCGCCGTCAGGGACTGGCACAGGTCAAGTGGGAAGGCTGGACGGCGGATCCCGAGGACGCCACCACTGCCGGCTTCACCCCGCTCCGTCCTCCGCTCGCGCAGGCGGAGGACACGGCGGGGCCCGCCACCGGCTACGTCCGCTGGCTGGGTGACGGCACGGTGACCGACCCCCCGTACTACGGGCAGACCACGCACTTCACGTGCGGCGCCGTCACCGCCCTGGTGGCGCAGGCGCACGCGGGGACGCTGCCGCCCCAGGCACTGGACCGCGAGGCGGAGCTGACGCTGTGGCGCGACGCGACCAACTTCCTCGCGTGCGAGCCCGTCGGACTGGGCGTGGCCGTGCGCCGGGCGTGGCCGTCGTCCCCCGTCACGGTCCACCTCGACACGGACCGGCCCGTCCTGCTCGACCACCTCCCGGAGAAGGAGCAGGAGTGGCGCGCCCTGCTCCAGCGCGCGTCACGTACGGAGGCCGGGCGGACCGGTGTCCCCGTCGACCCGGGCCACCTCACCCTGACCGCGATCCGGGACGCGCTCGGCCGGCGGGAGCACGTGCTGCTCCTGCTCTCGCTCACCGCCATGCAGGGCTTCGACGTCCCGCACTGGGTGCTCTGCCACGGCACCGTCCCCGGCGCCGTGGTGATCGACGACCCGTGGGCCAACGCGGCCACGGGGGACACCTGGGTCGACGCCCACCTGCTGCCCGTCCCCGACGCGTCGCTCGACACGATGTCGGCCCTCTCGCCGGACGGCTTCCGCGGGGCCGTGACCATCGGCCGGCCCTGATATTCGGTTGCCCCGGTGGTGACGGGCCTGTTGGCTGGCGGCCGAGTCCGGCCAGTGCCGGTGGCGCCCGTGACGCCGTACGAGAACGGAGACCCCGTGACCCGCACCACCCCCCGCACAGCGCTCGCCACCTACGACCCCGGGGCCGACGAGCACAAGGACCGCGATCTGCCGGCGCTGGCGCGGGCGGTGGAGGCGGCCGGGGCCGTGGCCGAGGTCGTGCCCTGGGACGACCAGGGGGCCGACTGGAGCGCGTACGACCTCGTCGTCCTACGGTCCACGTGGGACTACAGCTGGCGGTCCGAGGAGTTCACGGCGTGGACCGAGCGGGTCGCGAAGGTGACCCGGCTCGCCAACCCGGCCCCGGTCGTGCGCTGGAACGCCGACAAGCGGTACGTCGGGCAGCTGGCCGACGCGGGCGTGCCCGTCGTGCCCACCCGGTACATAGCGCCCGGCGAACCCGTCGAGCTGCCGGAGGACCGCGAGTACGTCGTGAAGCCGACCTCCGGGGCGGGCTCACGGTTCGCGGCCCGGTACCCGGCCGGTGAACGGGACGCCGCGGTACGGCACATCGAGCGGATGCACGCCGAGAAGTTCACGGCGATGGTGCAGCCGTATCTGACCGGCATCGACGCGACCGGGGAGCGGGCCCTGCAGTTCTTCGGCGGCCGGCTGCTGCACGCCAGCCGCAAGGGTGCCGTGCTCACGCCGGGCACGCCGTACGACGCCGACAAGGTCGCCCACCCGGACTTGCGGCCCCACGAGCCGACCGACGCCGAACGCGCCGTCGCCGAACGGGCCCTGGCCGCCGTCCCGGGCGGCGCCTCCGCGCTGCTGTACGCGCGCGTCGACCTCGTGGACGGGGAGGACGGGCGACCGTGCGTGATGGAGCTGGAACTGATCGAGCCGAACCTGTTCCTGTGGCTGCACCCGGGGTCGGTGACGGTCGTGGCGGAGGCGATCGTGCGGGCGGCAGGGGAGCGGTAGCCGCGGACGGCGGTCAGCCGGTCACCCCCACCCGCTGCAACAGCCCCCACGTGAACTTTGCCACGCAACTCCGCCGTACGCCCGCCGCGTCCGGTGCCGTGAAGGACAGACCGAAGCGGGTGGGGGCGGTGCCCTCCAGGGGGCGGGCGGGAGCGAAGGCGCGGGCCGCCTCGTCGACCGTGCAGGACCAGGGGGTGAGGTCGTCGAGGGTGCGCGGCTCGGGGCCGGGGGCGCCCGGGGCGCGGACCAGCCACTCGTTCCACACCGCGCCGTTCGGGGCGAGCGTCACCTCGAAGCGGAGGTCCGGCCAGAGGGGGACCGGCCAGAGCAGGGCCTCGCACTCCAGGTCGCCGACTGTCCGGGCGCGCACGGACTCCGGGGTGCCGAGGATCGAGCGGTATCGTGCGGCCGCCGCGCGGGGGCGCGGGGAGCGGAGCATCGCCTGCCAGCGCCTGTTCGCCTCGCGCATGTCGGCGATCGAGACGCCCAGGGTCCGGCGGGCGTCCGCGACCAGGTCCGGGTTGTGGTCGGCCATGCGGCGCAGGAGGACGAGCTGGAAGTCGAGCGGGGTGAAGGGGCTAGCGGGGGGTTTCGCGGCGGGGGGCATGGCCTCCATGGTGGCGCAGGGCCCAGGCGCCCGGGCGGCGCCCGTCCGGCAGGAACAGCACCGAGTTCACGTACCGGGGCCCCCACAGGGTGCGGAAGGGGAGTATCCGGCGCAGCAGCCCGTACGACGCCACGTGCGACACCCTCGCCTGGTGGGCGGACAGGGCCGCCGGGTCCAGGGGCAGCCAGGTGCGGCCCGGGAGGACCCAACCGGTGTAGCCGAGGTCGAAGAGTAACTCGATGACCGGGGTGATCGGCTGTATCCGTGTCTCCAGTTCGATGAAGAGCGCCGGGCGGTCGCGGGTCAGGAGGCCGCGCGCGCCGCGCAGGACCGCCGGCTCGCTGCCGTCCACGTCGATCTTGATGAAGCCGACGTCCCGCAGGCCCAGTTCGTCCAGGGTGACCAGCGGGACCTGGAGCGCGCGGGCGTGGACGTCCCGGCGGACCAGGGAGGACAGGCCGCGCTCGCCGGCGTCGCCCGCCGGCAGCCAGAGCCGGGCGCTGCCCGTGTGGTCCGAGGCGGCGGCCTGCACCACCCGGACGTTGGCGGGGGCGGTCTCGGTGAGCAGCCGGGCCAGCCGGGGAACCGGCTCGACGGTGACGACCTGCCGGGCCCGCGCGGCCAGGCGGCGCGTCCAGGGGCCGTACCAGCCGCCGACGTCCACGGCCGTGCCGCAGTCCGGCGGGCAGAGGTCGCCCAGACGGCCGAGCTCCGGTTCGAAGCGCGGGTAGACGAGCCCGGCCGCCGTCGCGACCAGGCGCGGGGGCAGCCGGCGGGCGAGGCGGGCGGCGAGGGTCACGGGGCGCTCCGTTCCGCCGCCGGGACCGGGGCCGGGGCCGGGGGTGCGGCGGGTCTCATGATGCCGTCCGCCTGAGCAGCTCCGCGTGCTCGTCCTCGGTGACCTGTTCGCCCGAGGTCGGCAGCAGTTGGGGAATGCCGTCGACGATGGGGTAACGGCGGTGCAGCCGCGGGTTGTAGAGGGCCTCGGCGGACCGGGGCGGCTCCTGCCGGACGAGCAGCAGCAGCGGGCCCTTGTCGAGCGGGCAGGCCAGGATCTTCAGCAGCGGGTCGTCGGGGGTCACGGGGGTGTCAGCTCCTTGGAGGTCACGGCGGGCGGGGAGGCGGAGGTGTCGTGCTTCGGCATGGCCAGCAGGACCGTGACCGCGAGCGCCGTGCCGGCCACGCGCAGCCCCAGCCGCAGCGGATCCTCGGGCAGCGCCTCGCCGAACGACAGCGTGCCGAGGACCGCGGTGAACAGGCACGTCACCGTGGTGCACACCGGCACGATCAGCGAGGCCCGGCAGCGTTGCAGCGCCGCCTGCGACAGGACCAGCCCGAACACGCCGGTGAACAGCAGCAGGTACGGGTACGGGGAGCGGAGCAGGGAGAGCGCCACCGCGCCGACGCCGTCGGTGGTGAGCCGGCTCGACACCCCCTTGATCGCCAGCGAGCTCACCCCGTACAGCAGGCCGACCGCCACGCCGTACTCGACGCCGGTCGCGGGCGGCCGGTGGCGGTGGCGGGTCCGCCGCTCGGCGGCCAGGTAGAGCCAGACGCCGAGGGCGAGCGCGGGCAGGCACACGGTGACTATCAGGGCGTACGGCGCGCCGCGGCCCACCGTGTCGGCGCCCTCGTCCAGCGACAGCACCACCATCAGCAGCGCCACGAGTATCGCGCCCAGCGCGAACCGTTCGCGGCCGGTCGTCCGCTCGCCCAGGAGGCGGGACGACAACAGCACCAGCAGGACCAGACCGGAGACGAAGACGCCCTGCGCGGCGGCGATGGGGAGGGTGCGGTACACGGCGAGCTGGGCGCCGAACCCGGCGGCCAGGGCGAGCGCGCCGCCGATCCACAGCGGGCTGCCCAGCACCACCCGCAGCAGCCGGGCGGGCCGGCGGACCGTCACCTGCTCAAGCGTGCCCAGCGCCCGTTTCTCCAGGACGAACCCGATGCTGTACAGCGCGTTCGCCAGCAGTGCCGCGGCCACCCCCCACCCCATGGCTCACGTCCTCCGCGCGTGCAGCAGCAGGATCGACGCGGCCGACGGCGCGGCGCAGGCCAGCCGGTCCAGCGGGCGCAGCACCCGCGGCACGCCGTGGAAGGGCGCCCCGCGCAGCCGTACCACCTCGAAGCCGGACGCGACCACGAAGTCCCTGAGCGCGCGGGCCGTGTACAGCCGCAGGTGGCCCACGACCTCGGTGCCCGGGCGGCCGTGGATCGCGCGCAGGCTCACCTCGGAGAAGACGGGCTGCACGCCCGTCAGCAGCAGGGCGCGGTTGTACCAGGCGGCGAGGTTGGGCGTGGAGAGCATCAGGTGGCCGCCCGGGCGCAGCACCCGGCGGATCTCGTCGAGCGCGCCGTCCGGGTCGACGAGGTGCTCGACCACCTCGCTGAAGAGCACGGCGTCCGCGCCGGCCGTGGCGAACGGCAGCCCGCCGTCGCTGAGTTCGCCGCGCACCGCGTACGGCAGCCGGGTGCGGGCGCGCCGCAGCGCGTCCTGCGACCAGTCGACGCCGACGATGCGGTGGCCGGCCAGGAAGGGCGCGGCGGTGGCGGCCGCCGTGCCGTCGCCGCACCCTATGTCCAGCACGGTCCGCACCCCGGCGGTGGCCGGGCCGAGCGCCGCGGCCAGCATGCGGGCCTGGCGGACGCTGCGGGCGGTGCCGGAGGCGACGGGCACGGCCGGGTTCTCGTAGAAGTCCCGCAGGCTCCTGCGTTCGGGGGTGGGCGTGGTCGTGCCGGTGCTCGCGCTCGCGTCCGTGCCCTCGTCCGTGTTCGCGCCGGTGGTCACGGTGCGACCTCCCCGGACGCTCCCGCCTCCGAGGTGGCGCGCAGCTGGTGGGCGAAGAGGTCCCGCAGCCGGGCGCCGTCCTCGTCCCCGAGCAGCGACCGCGACCAGCGCAGGGCGACGTGCAGCCGGCCCGCGGTGGACGCCGTCGTCACGGTGAGGCCGCGCGGCATCCGGGCCGGGGCGGAGAACCACACCGCGTGGGCGCTCCCGGCGCCCTCCCCGAAGTCCAGCGGGTACGGGATGCGGCCGATGTTGCTGAGCAGGGTCGTCGACGTCCAGGGCGCGACCGCCCGGCGCAGCCCGCGGGTGAACGTGGCGCGCCAGGCCACCGGCACGACCGGGGCGGTCAGCAGGGCCGCGCCGTGCCCGAGCTGGGGGCGGGGGAGCGCCTTCAGGGCGCGGGTGCGTTCGGCCGTGCGGCGCAGCAGCCCGCCCAGGCGGGCGGGGTCGAGCTCCTCCGGCGGGAAGGGCACCTCCACCAGGCGGGTGCCGTTGCCGATGGGCATGTCCGCGCCGCGGGTCCGGTCGTCGACCGGCATCGTGATGCGCAGTGGCCGGGGGCGGGCGCCGTGCTCCCGGTTCCAGTGCGCGATCGTCAGCGCCGTGGCGACCATGAGCTGGTCGTTCACGGTGTACGGGGAGCCCTTCGGGCGGTGCGGGACGTCCAGGTCGGTGACGAGCAGGCCGTTGCCCGCGGCCGGGGAGGGCGCGGGGGCGCCTCGGGCCACCCGGGCCGGCGGGCTCCAAGGGGACGGGGCGGCGGTGTCGAGGGGGCCGGCCACCGGGCCCGCCGGACGCACCGGGGGCGCGGCGGGGGAGTTGTCCCGGCCGCCGTACAGCTCCGCCGTGGTGGCGAGGATGCGCAGGCAGGCCGGACCGTCGAGGGCGGTGTGGTTGACGGTGAGGAGCAGGACGGTGCCGTGGTCGCCGACGCCGTGGGTGTCGCCCTCGGGCGCCCCGACCACCTCCATGCGGATCGGCGGTGCCGCCGACAGCGGCGGGGCCTCGGCCAGCGCTCTGCTCCGGGCGTCGCGCAGCGCGTGCGGACCGTACGGCCGGAACGTCACCGCGTCGACGTCCGCGTCCGCCGTCAGCTCCCACTCGTACCGGCGGCGGTACCAGGCCCCCGGTGCCTCGCGCATCAGTATCCGGGGGTGGCGGTGGAGCGCCCCGGCGAAGGCGGTCCGCAGCCGGCCCGGGTCCAGCCGGCCCGGCAGGTGGACCTCGATGTGGACCGTCTCCGGTTCCTCCTCCTGCTGGCAGTGCCGGCTGACCTCGTCCACCACGGGGAACGGGACACGGGCCGGTGGCCGCGCGGGGCCGTCCGTGCCGTGGCGCGCGGGATGCTCCACAGCGGTCATGTGCCCTGTCCCTCCTCCGGGCCGTCGCCCTTCGCCGGCCGTTCCGGCCGCCGTGGCGGCAGCCGCTCCGTCGTGGCCTCCGAGCGGGGCGGCGCACCGGCCCCGGGCGGCACCGGCGGGATGCCGTACGGAAGTGTGGAGCCGCGTTCGTCGTCCGGAGCGCCGCCGGGAGGACCGCCGTCCGGGGGCTCCTCGCCCGCCGGCCGAGCCCGCCGCCCGACGTGTCCGACGCTCACCAGTCCCGCGCACAGCCCGAGCACCGCCAGCACCTGGGCCACCGGTCCGAACGCGCCCGCCTCGGCGGCCGGCGACTCCCCGGCGCCGGTGGCGGCGGCGATGCCCGCCCCGGCGAGCGCGAGGAACGCGGCCGGCACCAGAGCTGCGGGCCGTTTCCACGCCAGCAGCGCCAGCAGCGGCACCACGAGCCCCAGCCACCCGGCGGCCAGGACCCCGACCAGGGTGAGCGCCACCGTGCCCAGCCAGAGCCCGGGGCCCGGCGGTACGGGCTGCGGCGCGTCCCGGTTGGGCGAGCGGCGCCGCCACAGCGCCGCGCCGATCAGCGCGGCCACGGCGACAGCGCTCGCGATCAGCCCGGCCTCGTACGTCGTGGCCGGCCGGTACGACAGCTGCACCGTGCCGCCCTCGCCGCCCGGGACCAGCCACCCCTGCTGCCAGCCGTCGAGCCGCACGGGGTCGAGCTCGCGGCCGTCCAGCGTGGCCGTCCACCCCTTGTTGTGGTTCTCGTACGTCGTCAGGTACGAGGCCGCGCCCGCGCCGACCGTCAGTGCGCGGCGGTCACCGAGCCAGTCCCGTACCCGCACCTCCCGTCCGGCGGCGGCGTCGGTACCCGTCGCGGCCTGCACCGTGCCGCGCGTGAGCGTCACGTCCGTCACCGCGAGCGGACCGGCGTCCCCGGCCTCCACGCGGTGCGCGCTCCCCTCGAGCTGCACCCCGGGGTCGTCCCGTTCGCCCTGGCAGAGCGTCAGCTCGATGCCGCGCCGCTCGGTCAGGTCCCGTACGGTGCCCCGCGCGCCCGTCTCGTACAGGTCGCCGTCGATCGCGAGCACCGGCCCCTGCCCGCACGGCAGGGAGAACGCGCGGTCCCCCGCCGGCTGCGGGGTGCGCTGTCCCTCCGCGAGCGCCGGGACGTACGCCTCCGTCAGCCCGACCGGGAGCTGGAGGTCGTCGCCCGCGACCGGGTTGTGCACGGTCAGCGGGGCGGTCTCGGTGATGGTGATGTCGAGCCGGTCCGTGGTCATCCGTTCGAAGCGGGCCCAGCCGTTCTCGTCCACGCCGACGATCGCGGCACCGTCCGGCGAGTTGATCTCCACCACGGTCGGACGGGTGGACAGACCGCCCGCCGGGGCGAGCACCACCGAGTCGATCTCCGTGCGCTCCGGCCAGCTGAGGTGGATCGTGGGGCGGTCGCCCGCGATCCAGGCCGTCGTCAGGTCGCCGTCGGTGAGGTTGCGCGGCGAGAGCCCGGGGCCGAGGGCCGCCGTGGAGTCGGCGGTCGCGGTGACCCGGGCACGCTCCTGTGGCGCGACCTCGTACAGCAGCCGGTCGAGTTCCGGACCCGGTACGGGGACGGCGGTGGCCCGCACCTCGTACCGGCCCGCCTCGGAGACGGTGAAGCGCCGGTGCAGTCCGCTCTCGGTGCCCGTCGGGGAGAACCCGGTGGGGTCGGCGGCGCGGTGCAGGGAGACGACCTCCGCGGAGGCGGCGGAGCGCGCGGCGTCGGTGGGCAGCCGCAGCATCCGGGTGACCTGCACGCCGGGGATCGCGATCTCGGAGAAGCCCGCGCCGGTCAGCCCGGCCCGACCCTCCTCCGACCCCACGATGGTGATCCTCAGCCATTCCGACGTGCCGGCGCGGGCCGCGACCCGCTGCGTCGAGCCGTCCGCCCGCAGGTAGCTGCTGACGGAGCCGCGCTCGGTCTCCACCCGGACGCGGACCGGCGCCGACCGCACGCCGTCCGGCGGCAGCGGGGTGACGGAGAAGGAGGACGGGACGTCCTGCGGGCCGTCGAACGCGATCCGCAGCCACTGCCCGTCGGACGAGTCCGGCGCGCCCTCCGCCCAGGCCGTCCCGGGGTCCCCGTCGAAGGCGTTCACCGGGTCGTACTGCGGCAGGTGGAAGAGCCAGTTGCCGCTGGTCGACGCGGTCACCGAGCGGGCGCCGCGCAGCACGGCGACCGTCTGGTGGTCGAGGCCCTCGACCGGCAGGATCTCGTGCGGCTCCGCGCCCGGAGCCTGGAGGTCGTCCTCGGCGTTCCGTTCGGTCGCGGTGTACGTGTACGAGGTGTTGGCGTTGACCAGGCCGAAGCGGGTGTCCGCACGGCGCAGCCCGTCACCGGTGACCTGCACCGCGGGCGTGCCGAGCCCCGGGTGCCCGTCGCCGGTCAGCACGGTGGGCCGGCCCCGCACCGCCGGCTCGGCGGCGAGCGGCAGCAGCGCCTCCGGACCGCCGGAGACGACGGCCGTGTCCGCGACCGGCTTCAGCGCCACCTGGCCGGGGCGCGGCACCTCGGCGGGCGGCCGGTAGATCTCCACGGCCCGCTGACGCGGGTACAGCCCCTCGACCTGGAGCGGGGTGCCCTCCGCGATGCGGCCGCCGGTCATCACCGGACCGAAGCCGGTCTCCCGCTCGTACCCGGACTGCTCCAGGGTCCGCTTCACGGTCGTCGTCGGCACGGCGCCGATCTGGTCCGGGTCCAGGTCGTTGCGGACCACGACGTAGTGCAGGCCCGCACGGCCCAGGTAGTCGGCCAGGCCCGGCACCTCACCGCCCGTCAGCAGCGCCTGCTCCACCGCGTCCATGGCGCGCCGGTTGCCGGGCGTGCCGAAGGGCACGTAGTCGCGCTGCGCCCACCGGGACCTCGCGAGCACGTCGAGCGGCTGGTCGATGGGGGAGCCCCAGGTGTAGAGGCCGTGCGCGGTGGCGGGCACGACCAGGGCCCGGGAGTCGGGCGAGTTGTCCTCCAGCCAGTCGGCCGTCGTCTCCCAGTACCGGGGCAGTTCCTGGAACGAGCCCGGCTGCAGCACCGACCCGTTGAGGTACGGCCACAGCAGTCCGGGCAGCACCAGCACCGCGGCGACGAGCGGCGCGAACCGCCGGCCGCGCACCCGCCGCGCGTTCCCGTTCCGTGCCCCGCGCCCGCGCCCGCGACCCGCCACGCCGACCAGGTGCGCCATCCCGAGTACCAGCGCGAGCGCCATCCCGGTCTGGAACTTGTAGATGTTCCGGAAGGGCGCGAGGCCCCCGTCCAGCCAGTCCTGCACCGTCTCGTGGAGGGGCCCGCCGAACGGGCCGCCGTACCCGGCGAGGACGACGGCCGCGACGGTCAGCACCGTGAGCACCAGCCACCGCCGCTCCGGCACGTCCCGCCGGGCGAGCCCCGCGAGGCCCAGCCCGGCCGCGAGCGCGGAGCAGACGATCACCAGCACCGAGGAGGCGACCGTCCATCCGGCGGGCAGCCACGCCTCGCCGAAGTGGAGGTACGCCACCCAGTTCCCGGCACCGCGCAGCGCCTCGGTGGCCGACATGGTGGCCGTGGTGGTCTGTGAGGACTCGATGTAGGGCAGGAAGTTCTCGCCGTAGGCGCCGAGCAGCAGCAGCGGTATCACCCACCACGCCGTCGCCAGGATCACCCCGGGCACCCACCAGGAGATCAGCTTGCGCCGCCGGGGGCCCGGCGGGCGGGAGAGCAGGTACAGGCCGACCGGGAGCAGGGAGGCGAGGGTGGACGCCGCGTTGACGCCGCCCATGAAGGGGATGACCAGCGCCGAGCGCAGGGCGGCGACCCGCGCGCTGTACCGCTCGTCGGTGAGCGGCAGCAGCACCCACGGCAGGAACGCGCCCGGCAGTACCGCCGCCGAGGTGGAGCCGACCACGATGGTGAACGTCGGCCACAGCGCGTACGCCACCGCGCCGAGCAGCCTCGATGCCGGGCTGCCGACCCGCAGCCGCTCCATCAGCCGCAGCGCGCCCCAGAAGGCGACGGTCACCACGATCGACAGCCACAGCCGCTCCGCCAGCCACACCGGCACGTGCAGCAGGTCGCACAGCGCGTAGTACGGCAGCATCGGCCAGGCGTAGCCGATGTACTGGTCGGCGATCCCGCCGAAGCCGCCCCGGTCGTGCCAGAGCTGCCCCAGGTCGGACAGGAACTGGATCGGGTCGAGCGCCACGCCGAGCTTCGTCTCGAACGTCATCCGCCCGGGCGACACGGCCAGGAACAGGACGAACACCACGGCCCAGAACCCCAGCAGCCAGCGCCGCGACCGCGGGCCCTCGCCGGGACGCTGCCCGGGCCCCGCGGGGCGGACCGGCGTGGGAGGGGGAGCCTGGACCGTGCTCGTCATGCTGGACACCGCCGGAGGATGAGGAGGAGGTTCCACGTGGCGAACTCGCGCAGGACCGGCACCTTCACGACGGCCCGGGCGAGGAACGGCCAGTAGCGGGAGCGCGCCGCCACTACGCGGACGTCGCCGCGCCCGCGCACCAGCCGCAGGGTGGGTCCGATGTGCACGGCGAAGAGGTTCTCGCCGAGGGTGTGCTTGGCCGGCCCGCCGGTACGGCGCCGGTAGCGGGCGCGGG
The DNA here is from genome assembly GCF_034105845.1 of Streptomyces sp. CRN 30. Lineage (NCBI taxonomy): Bacteria > Bacillati > Actinomycetota > Actinomycetes > Kitasatosporales > Streptomycetaceae > Streptomyces > Streptomyces sp. CRN 30. The sequence goes on from NZ_JAVRHI010000274.1 coordinate 23,448, forward strand.
CCCGCTCGGCGCCCAGGTAGTGCCAGGGCGCCCACTCGTGGCCGCCCCACGGGGACAGCCAGTTGGTGAACGACACGTAGATCAGCCCTCCGGGCCGGGTCACCCGCACCAGTTCGCTGAGGAAGGTACCGGGATCGGCGACGTGCTCGAGGACATTGGAGGAGAAGCACACGTCGGCGGCCCCGTCGGCCAGCGGCAGCAGGTACCCGTCCGCGACCACGGCGCCCTCGGCCGGCTCGGGACCGAGCTCCCGTACGTCCGGCTCGAACAGGTACGCGTGCGCCCCGCGCCGCCGGAACTCCGCGGTGAAGTACCCGCAGCCCCCGCCGACGTCCACGACCGTACGGCCGCGGACCGGCCCGTCGTACGCCTCGACCTGGTCGGCGGCGTCCCGGGCGAGCAGGGTGTAGCAGTGCTCGGGGTCCCGCTGCTCCCGCAGGAAGGCGCGGAAGAGGGCCACCGAACGCCGGAGGGAGGGGTCCTTGGGCCGGCGCGCGGACGCGGACCCCGTGGCGGGATCCGGCGGTCCCGGCCGCGTCGGGGGCCTCGGCGACTCCTTCGCCCGGCGGGCCCGGACGATCCGGCCCGTCCGGCCCGCCCCGGTGGGCGCCGTCATGGCGACCAGCTCCTCACCGCCTCGGACGCCACCGCGCGGAACCGGCGCACCGTGTGGTTCCAGCGGTAGCGCGAGGCGCGGTCGCGGGCCGCCCGGCCCATGAGGACGCGGCGCTCGGCGGACAGGGCGAGGGCGCACCAGGCGGCGGCGAAGGACGACTCGCCACGGGCCAGCACGCCCGTCTCGCCGTGCACCACGGAGTCGCGGAGACCGGGCACGTCGAAGGCCACCGCGGGGGTCTCGCGCGCGGCGGCCTCGGTGACCACCAGGCCCCAGCCCTCCACGGCGGAGGGGTGCAGCAGCAGCCAGGCCGCGCACAGCAGCCGGTGCTTCTCGGCCTCGGGGACGTGGCCGGTGAACGTCACGTCGGGGCCCGCGAGCCGTTCGAGGCGGGGGCGCTCGGGCCCGTCGCCCACGATCACCAGCCGGCCGCCCGTCACCGGCCGCACCCGCTCCCACAGCCGCAGCAGCAGGTCGATGCGCTTGTACTCGACGAGCCGTCCCACCGCGACGAACAGCGGTTCGGGTGACCGCTGGGTCCGCGGCCCCGGTTCCTCGACCCCGTTGTGCACCACGCGGATCCGCTCGCGGTCCACGCCGATCGCCCGCAGCGCGTGCGCCGTGGACGGGGAGACGGCGACCAGCAGGTTGCGGCGCTGCGCGCCCGCCAGCGCCCAGTGCTCGAGTCTTCGGCCGAGGCGCGCGGCGGGCGCCAGGGGCCCGCCGAACCGCATCCGCCACAGATCGGTGTGCACGTGGTTGACGAGGCAGAGCGTCGGTCCGCGGTGCCACAGGGGCGCCAGGTAGGGCATGCCGTTGCACACCTCGACCAGCAGGTCGCAGTCGCCCACCTGGCGGGCGAACGCGGGCCGGGCGCGCAGGTAGTGGCTCAGGTCGCCGCCGGCCGAGACCACCCGGTACTCGCGGAACGCCGCCGGGCCGCCGCACAGCAGCGTCACCTGGTGGCCGAGCCGGGTCAGCCCGCCGGCCAGCCGGTCGACCAGCAGCTCGGAGCCGCCCGCCGCCGGGTTGCCGAGGTCCCGGCGGGCCAGGAAAACGATTCGGCGTGGCTGCGGGGGATGCGCCGGAGGGTGCTGCGCGCTGCGCGGGAACGCCTCGAGCAGCGAGAACGGCACGTGCTGGGGCATGGGTGCTCCAACTCGTCTCGGATGCGGAACTCAGCGTGGAGAAGGGGCGCGGTGCGGATCGGTGGAGCCGAAGGGGATCGGTGGAACCGATGGGACCGGTGAAGCTGATGGAACCGGGTGGAGCCGAAGTAACAGGTGGAGCCGAAGTAACAGGTGGAACCGTGAGGAACCGGTGGAACCGTGAGGAACCGGTGGAGCCGGAGGGGGTGCGAGGGGCTGTGCTCGGGTGGGGTGGACAGTTTTCGCCCAGCGGCGGGAAGCTGCTACTCACCGAAGTGATAAATTCCGGGCTTTCTGGACCTGACGCGTCATCATATCGTGCGCAAAGCTGCGGAGGACCCGGACGAATCGGGTCGCCGACGCCCGCGTATCACCAGAACGGCACCCACCACGGCGCACACGGATCCGACCGCGGCGGCACCGATCGGCAGCGTCCGCCCGACCAGGCGCAGTTGCCGGCCGTCCCGTTCCGCCTGCTCGACCGCCGCCTGCCGGGTCGCGGGGGTGAACGCGAGCTTCCGGCTGTCGAGCAGTACGGCTGCGTCCCGGTTCGCGCCGGGCGCACGCAGCGTACGGCGCGGACCGGTCTGCGCGTGGAGTACCCGTCCGGTCACCCGGTCGACGACCAGTTCGATGCCGTGGTTGGCGTACCACTCCTCGGCGACCACCTGCGGGCGGTCCGGCTCGTCCACGAGCCTGCCCGGCACCAGCCGGGTGCCGGTCCGCGTCGCCGGGACGGTGCCGGTGAACCGGTAGCCCTCGAACCCGTCCGCCTTCGCCGGCCCCCGGTACCGGAGCGTCACGGGCGCCCCGAGGGTGTTGTCCCACCAGCGGTAGGAGCGCTTCTGCACGTCGAAGGGGAACTTCAGGTAGGCCTCGCCCGTGATGCGCGGCTGCTCCCCGCAGCAGTGCACCGGGCGGTTGGTCCGCCGGTCGCTGACCCAGCGGTGTGGGGCGAAGTCCAGGGCGTCGTGCGGATCGGCCGCGGGCAGCGAGTCGTCGGTGTCGACGGTGGTGACCACGTCCCAGACGGCGGCGCCCCCGCTGCGCTCGCTCGCGGCGACGTCGCCGCGGACCCGCTGGGTGATGGTGATCCGCTGGTCCGGCACGGTCCGCACCCGGCCGACGTCGAAGACGCTGCCGGTGCCGGTGTAGACGGCGGTGGTGTCGATGTCGACGGGGTTCACGGCCGCCCGCGGTTCCACGTACCGGGCGAGCAGCGGCGCCAGTACGAGGAGGAAGGTGCCGAGCCCCAGGAGTATGAGGGACAGGGGCGACGGGAGGTGCGGCCCGAAGGGCCCCGGTGAGAGGTGGTGGTCGGGAGACGGGTGGGCCGAACTGCGCATCCGGGCACTCCAGTGAGGTGGTGCGGCGCGACTCGCGCGACGAACGGCCGGGTCGGCACCGAGAGGGAAAGAGCGCGTGCGGTACGGGCCGGGAACCGTAGGCGCACCCTTGACGGGGTGTCAATGCTGTGTCGACACTGGGCCGGGGTCAGGGGCTCCGTGGGGCGTGGGGTGTCCGGGTGGGACGGACCTGTCGACGACCTCTCCGGAAAGAGGCTGACCCTGCGATGTCCAGACTGCTCGCCGCCGCGCTGACCGTGGCGGCCGCCGCCGCCCTCGCCGTGGGCGCCGCGTTCGGCGTCGTCGCCCTGCTGGAGGCGACCCCGGACCAGCCGAACACCCCGCTCATCACCTACCAGGACACCGGCGACGGCACCGGTGCCGCCGCCGGCGGGGAGCGCTGAGGCGTGGCCCGGCGCCCGGCGACCGTGACCACCCGCTCGGCCTGGCACGACGTGCCCCGCCCCCAGGTGCGGCGGTTCGCGGCGATCGCCCTGGCCGAGGCGCCCGCGCTCGCGGAGGAGATCCTGCGCGAGATCCGGCACGAGTACCCGCACCTGCCGGTGATCCTCGACGACTCGGGCGAGCCGATGGCGCTGATCGGCATCCGCCGCGCCATCGAGGTCTTCGTCCGGCACCTGGATCCCACCGGGGGCACGGAAGCCGCCGGGGACCGGCCGCGGGTGCCGCCCGGCGTCTTCCAGGAGTTCGGCCGGGGCGAGGGTCTGGAGGGCCGCAGCCTGGACTCCCTCCAGGCGATCTACCGGCTCGGCGTACGGCTGGCCTGGCGCCGCTTCGCGGAGATCGGCACCCGCGTGGAGATCCCGCCGCCCGCGATGTACGAGCTCGTCGACGCCGGTTACGAGTACCTGGACGGACTGGTGGACCAGTCGGTGCGCGGCTACGCGGAGGCGGCGGCCCGGCAGGCGGGGGAGCGGTTACGGCTGCAGCGCCGGCTGACAGAACTGCTGCTGACGGAGCACCACCGCGGCGACCCGGCCGAGGCGCTGGCCGAACGCGCGGCGCGGGTCGGCTGGGCGCTGCCCACGCGGGTCGCCGTGGGGGTGCTGCTGCGGCCCGCGCGGGCGGCCGTCGCGCCCGCCGTGGGCGAGGAGGTGCTGCTCGACATGGAGTACGAGCAGCCCCGCATGGTGGTGCCCGACCCCGACGCGGGCGGCCGCCCCGAACTGCTGGACCGGGCGCTGGCCGGGTGGACGGGCGCGATCGGGCCGCCGGTGCCGCCGGCCGTGGCGGCGAAGTCGCTGCGCTGGGCGCAGGCGGCGGTCCGGCTGATCGAACGGCGGCTGCTGCCCGGCGGTGAGGTGCTGCGCTGCACCGAGCACACGGAGTCGCTGGTGCTGCTGGAGCCGGAGGAGCTCCTCGACGACCTGGCGCTGCGCTGTCTCGCGCCGCTCGCCGAGTGCGGTCCCACGCACGGCCGCCGGCTGGCCGAGACGCTGCTGGCGTGGCTGCAGACGCGGGGCGGGGCGCCGGAGGTGGCGGCGCGGCTGGGCGTCCACCCGCAGACCGTGCGGTACCGCCTGCGGCAGATCAGGGAGCTGTGGGGGGATGACATCGACGACCCCGACCGGCGCTTCGAACTGGAGCTGGTGCTCCGGGCCCAGCGGCTGCGCGGGGAACTGGGCGATCCACGGCCCCACCGCCGCTGATGCCACGGCCCCGCCGCTGAGGCCGCGTCCGCGGCGCCGACGCCACGGCCGCGGTCCCCGCGCACACCGGCCGTGACCGGGCCATTGCCCGGCCGGGTGAAGTCTGACTAGCCTGTGTTCGCCATGCCGATCGTCAGTTGAAATTTCGAACACACACTCCGTACTCACCTGCGGCGTTCACTCACAGCACTCACCTGTAGCACTCGGCTACAGCACACACATACAAGGGAGGGGGCCGGTCGTGGGACGCCTCGTACCTGCCGTGACCCGGGCTCTCGACATACTCGAGCTCTTCCTGGACGGGGACGGCACGCTCTCCGCCCCCGAGATCGTGCGCCGGCTCCGGCTGCCGCGCACCACCGTGCACGAGCTGGTCACCACACTCGCCGCCCGGTCGTACATCGTCCCGGTACCGGGGCAGCCGGGACGCTACCGGCTCGGGGTGCGCCCGTACCAGCTCGGCAGCCGGTACGCCGAGCAGCTCGACCTCGCCGCCGAGGGCCAGCAGGTCGCCCGGTCCGTCGCCGAGACCTGCGACGAGACCGTGCACGTGGCGATCCTGGAGGGCGCCGACGTCATCTACATCGCCAAGGTGGACTCCACGCACGCCGTCCGCATGGTGTCCGCCGCCGGGCGCAGGCTGCCCGCGCACTGCACCTCGGTCGGCAAGATGCTCCTCGCCTCCCTCCCCGAGCCGGAGCTCGGCGCCCGCGTTCCCGACGGCGCCGAACTCGCCGCGATGACGCCCAACAGCATCACCGACCCCCTCGCCCTGCGCGCGGCCCTCACGGAGATCCGCGCCCGCGGTGTCGCGGTGGAGAGCCGCGAGTCCAACCCCGACGTCTCCTGCGTGGCCGCCCCGGTGCACGACCGCACCGGCAAGGTCGTCGCCGCGCTCTCCATCTCGGTGCCGATGATCCGCTGGAGCGACGAGCGCCGCGTGGAACTGGAACAGCTCGCCGCCAAGGGCGCGGCGCAGTTGTCGGAGCGCCTCGGACACCGGAGCGTGTCGGCATGAACCTCAACAGCTCCTCGACCGCCCCCGACATCGCCGTACGCGCGGAAGCGACCCTGGGCGAGGGCCCCACCTGGGACGCGGACGCCGGCCGGCTGATCTGGGTGGACATCCTCGGCTGCCGCGTCCACACCTACGACCCCGCCTCGGGCCGCCGCTCGGTCCTCGTCACCGAACAGCACGTGGGCGCCGCGAAGCCCCGCGCGGGCGGCGGTCTCGTGCTCAACCTCCGCGACGGCGTCGCGCTGCGCGACGCCGACGGCACCTTCCGGTGGCTGCACCGCGATCCGGTCCCGGGCCGCCGCGGCAACGACGCCGCCGTCGCCCCCGACGGCTCCCTGTACGCCGGCACCATGCGCTATGACGAGACCACGGGCGGCGGCACCCTCACCCGCTTCGGCCCCGACGGCGCGGTCCGCACCCTCCTCGACGACGTGAGTGTCAGCAACGGCACCGGCTGGAGCCCGGACGGGCGGCTGATGTACTACATCGACACGCCCACGCGCCGCATCGACGTCTTCGACGTCGGCGAGGACGGGCTGCCGGCGAACCGGCGTCCGCTCGCCACCGTGGAGGAGGGCGCCGGCTTCCCCGACGGCCTCACCGTGGACGCCGAGGGCTGTGTGTGGGTGGCCCTCTGGGACGGCGCGGCGGTCCGCCGCTACACGCACGACGGCCGCCTGGACCGGGTCGTCGCCCTGCCCGTGCCGCGCCCCACGGCCTGCGCCTTCGGCGGCGCGGACCTGACGGACCTGTACATCACCACCGCGCGCACCGGCCTCGACGCCCCGCCCCCGTCGGCGGGCTCCCTGTTCGTGCTGCCGGGCGCGGGCAAGGGCCTTCTCCAGCCGCCGTTCGCGGGCTGACGGCCGCGGACACGGACGCTCAGCCCCCGGTCCGGTCCAGGCCCCGCAGCACCTCCCGCTCGGCCGGTGTCAGCGGCGGCCGGGCGGCCGGGGGGAGGGGGGAGCCGGTGAGGGCGGACAGGACGGTGGCCGGGCGCAGCAGGCGCCCGGGGCCCGTGCGGAGGCTGGTCACGTCCCACAGCGCGGAGGCCGCGGGGTAGGAGCCCGTGGCCGCCCGCGTCAGACGGCGGGTGTAGGCCGCGATCAGGTGGTCGGTGACGCCGGGCCGCGCACCGCGCACCCCCGGGTACCGGACGTCCTGACTGACGGCCGCGGCCCACGCCGCGTCGACCCAGCGCGCGGCCCGGCGCTGCACCCGGCGGGCGAGACCGGGCGAGGCGGGACCGGCGCGGCGCACCTCCGCGCCGAGCTCCCGGGCGCCCAGCGCCGCCACCGACATCCCCTGGCCGTAGGCCGGGTTGAACATGGCGAGCGCGTCCCCGAGGACGACCAGGCCCTCGGGCCAGTCGCGGGCCCGCTCCACGTACCGCCGGACATTGCTGGTGCTGCGGCTGACGTGCACGCCGGTGAGGGGCTCGGCGCCGGAGATCAGCCGGCCCACGAGGGGGTCCGGCAGGTCCAGCGCGTACCGCAGGAAGGCGTCCGGGTCCGCCGGCGGCTCCCCGCCCCGGGTCCCGGCGAGGCTGACCATCCAGCGCCCGCCCTCCACGGGCAGCACCATCCCGCTGCGCCCGGGCCGGCCCGCGTACGGGTCGGCCTGCACCATCGTCAGCGGGAACCGCTCCGCGCCGTCCGGCACCCGGTACAGGCGGGTCGCGTTGACCAGTCCGCAGTCGACGGTCTTCTCGCGGACACCGGTCAGGCCCAGCCCGGCCAGCCAGGTGAACAGCCGTGAGCCGCGCCCGCCGGCGTCGACGACCAGGTCGGCCGCCAGCTCCCTCTCCCCCTCGGCGCCCGAGACCCGGACACCGGTCACCCGCTCCCGGGTGCCGAGCAGTCCGACCGCCCCGGCCGCGCGCAGTTCGGTCTTGGTGTGGTCCAGCACCGCGACCCGCACCGCCCGGTCCAGCAGCGCACGGGTGCAGGTGATCATGTGCGGCCCGTCGTGCCGCCAGCGCCGGAACCAGCCCTCGGACGTCAGCGCCACCATGCCCGAGCCGAGGGGGATGTCGTGGGCGCCGACGGAGAGCAGGTGCTCGCGCATGCCCACGCCCGGCACGAGGTCCTCCATGGCGGCCAGGCCCCCGGCCATCAGGAGGTGCGCGTGCCGTCCCTGCGGCAGCCCCTTGCGGTGCTCCGGCCCGTCGGGCAGGTCGTCCCGCTCCAGCACGACCACCTCGTCCACGGTGGTGGACAGGGCCGCCGCGGCCAGCATGCCGGCCAGGCCCGCACCGATGACGACAGCTCTACGCGACATGGGGCTCCTCGGAGTCGGGCCGGGGTGCGGTGCAGCTTCCCCGCCTTGAGTCACAGCAGTGGTCTCGACCGTGGCTCAGCCACGGGAGGCCCTCACCGTACCGTCCGGTACGGCCCCCGCGGCAGATGATCGCGCCGCCAACTCCCCTGCCAGCTCCACCAGTCCGCCCGTACCGGACACCTCCGTGGCGTGCAGGCGGTAGGTGTGCGGCGGCCACGGGGGTTCCTCGCGGGCCGCGGCCCGGCGCGCGGCGTCGGCGAGCATGGCCGCCTCGGCGGCGAGCCGCGCCCCGTGCGGGGAG
>NZ_JAVRHI010000275.1:0-22578 GCF_034105845.1 Streptomyces sp. CRN 30
AGCCGCTTCGGGCGCTCCGCCTCCGGGGTCGCGCCGTCCGGCTGGAGCGGGACGGCGGGCGGCGGTTCCCAGGCCGCGGCCCGGGTGTCGCCGCCGGCGGCCTCGACCACGTCGTCCGGGCTGCCGAGCCGGTCCAGGATGCGGCGGACCGCGGCGGGCGAGTCGACGACGGTCCTGGAGCGCCGCTTGTCGATCTCGTTGCGCAGGTCGGCGACGAGACGCATCCGGGTGGCCGACGGCAGCTGACGCTGCTGGGCCACGTCGCCGACGCGGCTCAGATACTCGAAGACGACCTGGTCGCTCTCGATGCCCATGCCCACGAACCCCTCCGGGGCGGTGCGTTGGTGATGCCCCGTCGCACGACCGTACCGCCTGTGGCCGTCGGCGATCGCCCTCCGGCCGTGGTCGAACGCGTCGCCGCCCGGGACCGACCCGCTACCGTGGGGCGGATGAGCACCGAGGAGAAGCCCGCGGCCCCCCGGTCCCTCGCGGAGGCCCTTCGCGGCAGGGACGACGACTCCCTGGCCGCCCTCCTGCGCAGCCGCCCCGACCTCGTCACTCCCGTCCCCACCGACCTCACCCAGCTCGCCACCCGCGCCGGTACCCGGGCCTCGGTGGTCCGGGCCCTGGAGCGGCTCGACCGGTTCGCGCTGCAGACGGCGGAGGCGCTGGCCGTGGCGGGTGACCCGGCGACCTACGAGGAGCTGCTCGGGCTGCTCGCCGGGGACGACGGCGACGCGGACGTGACCGCCGCCCTGCCGCGGGCGCTGGCCGGTCTGCGCGCGCAGGCGCTGGTGTGGGGCGGCGACGACCGGCTGCGGCTGGTACGCACGGCCCGCGAGCTGCTCGCGCCCTCCGCGCAGCACCCCTCGCCGACAGGGCTCGGGCCGACGGTGCGGGAGGCGACCTCGGGGATGTCGCCGGGGCGCGTCCAGGAGATCCTCGCGACCGCCGGGCTTCCCTCGACCCACGATCCGGTGTCGGCCGTCGACGCGTTGACCGGACTCTTCACCGACCGGACGCGGATGGCCGCGCTGCTCGCCGGTGCGCCGCGCGAGTCCCGTGAGGTGCTGGACCGGCTCGTGTGGGGACCGCCGTACGGGCAGGTCACCCACGACCCGGCGGCCCATCTGCGCTGGCTCCTGGAGCGCGGGCTGCTGCTGCCGACCGCCGCGGGCACGGTCGTCCTGCCCCGGGAGGTCGCCCTGCACCTGCGGGGCGGGCGCGCGCACCGGAGGGCCGAGCCGGTGCCGCCGCCCGTGGAGGCCGCGGCCGTCCACCGTCCCGAGGTGGTGGACGCCACCGCCGCCGGGCAGGCGCAGGCGGCCCTCGGGGTGATCGAGGAGCTGCTGAAGGACTGGGACGAGGGCGGTCCGGCCGTGCTGCGGGCCGGCGGGCTGAGCGTCCGCGACCTGAAGCGGACGGCGGTCGCCCTGGACGTCGCCGAGCCGGTCGCCGCGTTCTGGGTCGAACTGGCCTACGCGGCCGGGCTGATCGCCTCCGACGGCGAGGCGGACGAGCGGTACGCGGCGACCCCCGCGTACGACGAGTGGCGTGAGCGGCCCCCGGCGGAGCGGTGGGCGCGGCTCGCCGAGGCGTGGCTGCTCGCGACCCGGACCAGCGGCCTGGTCGGCTCGCGCGACCCGAAGGACCGCGCGCTGTCGGCGCTGGGCGCGGGCCTGGACCGGTCGGCGGCACCGGAGGTACGCCACCGGGTGCTGGCGCTGCTCGCGCGGCTGCCGGAGGGGTCCGCGCCGGCGGCGGACGCGGTCCTCGACCGGCTGCGCTGGGAGCGTCCGCTGCGCGGCCCGCGCCGGGAGGAGCGGGCCGGCCAGGAGAGCGACCTCCGCTCCCGGCTGGCCCACTGGACCCTGGACGAGGCGGAACTGCTGGGCATCACCGGCCGCGGCGCCCTAGCGGCCCCGGCACGGGCCCTGATCGGCGCATCGGCGGCGGGGCAACGGGGGGAGGGCGGCGACGGCCGCCCCGGTTCTGGTTCTTCCGGTTCCGGTTCCGGGGCCGATTCCGGTTCCGGCCTTGGGGCCGATTCCGGTTCCGGCCTCGGGGCCGGTTCTGGTTCCGGGGCCGATTCCGGTTCTGGTTCCGGGGCCGGTTCTGGCCTCGGTTCCGGTTCCGGTACTGTCTCTGGCTTCGGTACTGGTCCCGGTCCCGGTACTGGCTCCGGTCCCGGTACTGGCCCCGGTTCCGGTCCCCGTTCCGGTTTCGGTCCCGGGGACGAGCTGCCCAGCCCCGGGGACAAACTGCCCGGCCCCGGGCACGAGCTGCCCGGTCCCGGGGACAAACTGCCCGGTCCCGGGGACAAGCTGCCCGTCCACCACCGGACGCCGCCCGGCCACGAGCCGCTGCCGCCCGCCCCGGAGCCCTCGGCACACGCCCCCGAGCCGCTGTCGCCCGTCTCCGAGCCCTCGGCGTACGCCCTCGCGCCGCTGTCGCCCGCCGAGCAGGCCGTCGCCACCGCGGCCGCCGCTCGGGTGCTGGCGCCGCTGCTGCCCGAGCCGCTGGACCACGTGCTGCTCCAGGCCGACCTGACGGCGGTGGCGCCGGGGCCGCTGCGGCGGCCGCTCGCCGAGCTGCTGGACGTCCTCGCGGACGTCGAGTCCAAGGGCGGGGCGACCGTGTACCGGTTCACGCCCGGCTCGGTACGCCGTGCCCTGGACTCCGGGCAGAGCGCCGCCGAGCTGCACGCCTTCCTGGCCCGGTACTCCCGTACGCCGGTGCCGCAGCCGCTGACGTACCTGATCGACGACGTGGCCCGGCGGCACGGACGGCTGCGGGTCGGCGCGGCCTCGGCGTACGTGCGCTGCGACGACGACGCCACACTGGACGAGATCCTCGCCGACAAGCGGGCCGCGGGGCTCGGGCTGCGCCGCCTCGCGCCGACCGTGCTCGCCGCGCAGGCCGACCCGGCCGGGCTGCTGGAGGGCTTGCGCGCGATGGGCTTCGCGCCGGCCGCCGAGTCGGCGGGCGGCGATGTGCTGATCGCCCGCGCCGACGCCCGCCGGACCCCGCCGCGCACGGCGCCGGAACCGGTACCGGACGGCCCGCCCGTCCCGGACGACGCCCTGCTGACGGCGGCGATCCGCGCGATCCGGGCCGGTGACCTGGCCGCCACCGCGCCGCGCAAGCCGGGCGCGGGCGCCTCCCCGGCCGCCGGTGAGCTGCCGCGCACGTCCGCCGCCGAGACCCTCGCCACGATGCAGGCCGCCGTGCTGACCGGCGAGACGCTGTGGATCGGCTACGTGAACGCCGAGGGCGCCGCCAGCCAGCGGGTGGTCGCCCCGGTGCGGGTCGAGGGCGGTTTCGTGACGGCGTACGACCACACCGCGGACGAGGTCCGCACCTTCGCGCTGCACCGGATCACGGGCGTCGCGGAACTCGCGGACGACACGGGCTGACCGGGCGCCGCTCCAGGGGCCGCGACACCCGTCGCCCCGCGGCTTTACGCCGCCGCCCCGCGCGTCCCGCCGTCTCCCGCGCTTTCGGGTGTACGCGGCGGTTCATGCACGCCACGCCGGGGCTTTCCCACCCCCGAGGGAGCTTTCTTCATGTGGCGCATCCGGCCGAGGGCTCCCGGGCAGCCACCGGGTGTCCTGCTCCGATGCGAAGCCGGAGCGCGAACGTAGCGAAGGGAACCACCCGATGCGTGCCGTACGTCGTGTCGCCGCCGTCCTGACCACCACCGCCGCACTGCTGGGGGCGTTCGCCGCCGAGGCCGCCGCGATCGGCATCGACCTCGGCGGCGGCCTCACCCTCTGACGCGTTCCGTCCCCCTGTTCCGGGCCGGCCCCACCCCCCGGGGGCCGGCCCTCCTCCGCACGTGTCCCCCCGAAGAATGGGAACTCACCATGCCGCTGCCCACGAGAACGAGACCGGCCCGTGCCGTCTCCGCCCGTTCCGCCTCCGCCCGCGCGGTCTCCGCCCGTGCCGCCGTCGCCGTCTCCCTCGCCGCCCTGATCTCCACCACCGCGCTGATCGCCGTACTCGTGCCGGAGGCCGCCGCGCTGCCGCTGCCGCTGCCCGGGACGGGCGTCGAGACCCTCGCGGGCGGCGAGCTGATCACCGTGGAGGGGCCGCTGCTGAACAACGTCACCCTGCCCACGCTGAAGTAGCGCGGCGGGTGCGGTAGCTGTCGCCCTCCAGCCGGACGGTCTCGGCGTGGTGGCCCAGGCGGTCCACCAGCGCCGGGACGGACGGACCGCTGAAGACCTCGTCCCAGCGGTCGGCCGGCCGGTCCGCGGTGACGATCAGCGAGCCGCGTTCGTACCGGTGGGCCACGAGCCGGAAGAACAGGGCCGTGGCGGCCTCGTCGAACGGGGTGTAGCCGACCTCGTCGACGATCAGCAGCGGACAGGAGTCCAGGGCGGTGAGTTCCTCGGTGAGCCGGCCGGCCGCGCGGGCCGCGTCGAGGCGGGCGGCCCACTCGCCGGCCGTCGCGAACAGCACCCGGTGCCCGGCCTGGCAGGCGCGCAGCCCGAGCCCGACGGCCAGGTGCGTCTTGCCGGTGCCGGGCGGGCCGGTGAAGACCACGTTGCGCCGGGCGGCGACGAAGTCCGCCTTGCCGAGCCGCGCCACGGTCTCCCGGTCGAAGCCCAGGGGGTGGCTCTCGTCGAACTCCTCCAGCTGCTTGCGGACCGGGAACCCGGCGTCCCGGATGCGCTCCTCGGCCCCGGCCGTCACCTCGACCGGGTCCGCGTCCGCCGCCTGCCGCTGCGCCGGGAAGGCGACGGGAACCCGTACGGCGGCGGGGTCGGGCACCGGCTGCTCGGCGGCGGCGACGGCGACGGGGCCCGCGGCGGGAGCGGCGGCCGGGGCGGCGGTCCGCTCGGGACCGTGCGGACGCTCACCGCGCCGCGCCATCGGCCCGGACATGTACGCGAGGATCGCCGCCGAGAAGATGAACGCCATGTGGATCACCGTGCCCCACAGCAGCGCGTGCCGGGAGGTGTGGTGGACGTCCACGAACATCTGGAGGAGGTGGACCGAGGAGATGCCCACGATGGCGGTGGCCAGCTTGACCTTGAGCACGTTGGAGTTGACGTGCGAGAGCCACTCCGGCTGGTCGCGGTGGCCCTGGAGGCCGATGCGGGAGACGAAGGTCTCGTAGCCGCCGACGATGACCATGATCAGCAGGTTAGCGATCATGACGACGTCGACCAGTTTGAGCACCGCGAGCATGACGTAGGTCTCACTGGCCCGGCCGCTCACGCAACGCAGGATTAAGGTCCACAGCTCGTTGAAGAACTTGTAGACGTACACACCCTGGGCGGCCACCAGGCCGAAGTACAACGGAGCCTGCAACCAGCGGGTGGCGAACAGGGCGTAACCGAGCGTGGGCATCGGGGAGTTCTGCACGGGGGGCACGCTGGCTCATTGTCCGGGGCCGCCGTGGGAAAGCCCCGGTCGGACCACGCGTTGGGATGAAAAGACATCCAGTAGGACAGGGACGGGGCAGGGACGGGGCAGGTCGAGGGCAGGGCGGTGCCGGGACGGGGACCGGCTGCCGCGAACCCGTGGTCACGCCCCCGCGATCAGGCACACTGGACGTTTGGCCGAGCCCTCCCGGCCGTACGCGAAAGGGTGCCGCCCGTGAATGGTCCGCTGATCGTCCAGTCCGACAAGACGCTGCTCCTGGAGATCGACCACGAGCTGGCCGGTGACTGCCGCCGGTCCATCGCCGCCTTCGCCGAGCTGGAGCGCGCGCCGGAGCACATCCACACCTACCGGGTGACCCCGCTCGGCCTGTGGAACGCGCGCGCCGCCGGGCACGACGCCGAGCAGGTCGTGGACGCGCTGGTGCAGTACAGCCGCTACCCCGTGCCGCACGCGCTGCTCGTCGACATCGCCGAGACGATGGACCGCTACGGGCGCCTCACGCTGAGCAAGCACCCGGCGCACGGCCTGGTGCTGACCACCACCGACCGGCCGGTCCTTGAGGAGATCCTGAAGTCGAAGCGGATCGCGCCGCTGGTCGGCGCCCGGATCGACCCGGACACCGTGGCCGTGCACCCCTCCGAGCGCGGGCAGATCAAGCAGACGCTGCTGAAGCTGGGCTGGCCGGCCGAGGACCTCGCCGGGTACGTCGACGGCGAGGCGCACCCGATCGAGCTGGCCGAGGACGGGTGGGCGCTCCGCCCGTACCAGAAGCAGGCGGTGGAGAACTTCTGGCACGGCGGCAGCGGTGTCGTCGTCCTGCCGTGCGGCGCCGGGAAGACGCTGGTCGGGGCCGGTGCGATGGCCGAGGCCAAGTCGACGACGCTGATCCTCGTCACCAACACCGTCTCGGCCCGGCAGTGGAAGCACGAGCTGGTGAAGCGGACGTCGCTGACCGAGGACGAGATCGGTGAGTACAGCGGGACGCGGAAGGAGATCCGGCCGGTCACCATCGCCACCTACCAGGTGCTGACGACCCGGCGGAAGGGCGTCTACCCGCACCTGGAGCTGTTCGACTCCCGGGACTGGGGGCTGATCGTCTACGACGAGGTGCACCTGCTGCCCGCGCCGGTCTTCAAGTTCACCGCCGACCTCCAGGCCCGCAGACGCCTCGGCCTGACCGCGACCCTGGTGCGCGAGGACGGCCGCGAGTCGGACGTGTTCTCGCTCATCGGGCCGAAGCGGTTCGACGCGCCGTGGAAGGAGATCGAGGCGCAGGGGTACATCGCGCCCGCCGACTGCGTGGAGGTCCGGGTCAATCTGACCGAGTCGGAGCGGCTCGCGTACGCCACCGCCGAGACGGAGGAGAAGTACCGGTTCTGCGCCACGACGGCCACCAAGCGGAAGGTGACCGAGGCGATCGTGCGGCGCTTCGCCGGGCAGCAGATCCTCGTCATCGGGCAGTACATCGACCAGCTCGACGAGCTGGGCGAGCACCTGGGCGCACCGGTGATCAAGGGCGAGACGACCAACGCGCAGCGGGAGAAGCTCTTCGAGGCGTTCCGGCAGGGCGAGATCAACGTGCTGGTGGTGTCGAAGGTCGCGAACTTCTCCATCGACCTGCCGGAGGCGACGGTCGCGGTGCAGGTGTCGGGGACGTTCGGGTCGCGGCAGGAGGAGGCGCAGCGGCTCGGGCGGGTGCTGCGGCCGAAGGCCGACGGCCACCAGGCGCACTTCTACTCGGTGGTCGCCCGCGACACCCTCGACCAGGACTTCGCCGCGCACCGGCAGCGGTTCCTGGCGGAGCAGGGGTACGCCTACCGGATCATGGACGCGGACGAGCTGCTGGCGGAGGGCGCCTGACGCTCACGCGGGACCGGGCGGCGGGTGCTCACCGGTGCCGGCGGACGCCCGCCGTCTCGTCGTACTCACCGAGGACGACGACCTCGAAGGCGGCGCCCGCGAAGACCTTCACGGCACGCAGGGTGTGGACGAGACGGCGCGGGCGGGCGCCGGCCGCGGCGCGGACCGGTGCCGGTACGGGGGTGACGGTTGCTGCGCTCATGTCCTCCATGGTGCGATTCGGCCCGTAGCCGCGTCATCGCCCTGTGGGCCGAGTCCGCCGCCCCCGTCCGTCGCCCTGAGGGCCGAGTCCGCCGCCCCGCGGGTCCTCCTGCGGACGGACCCGTTCCCCTCAGGGGGGAGGACGATCCCCTAGGGGGCGCGCGGGAGTGCGGGCAGGGTAAACCGTTGGCCGGCGCAACCCGCCTCGCCTAGACTCTCCGCTCTTCCCGCCTCCCGTACGGAGCGCCGCCGACCGGACGGAAACCGGCCGGTATTCGCAGTCGCCACCCTTTCAGGTCCCTCCGGAGGCACCCCCTTGTCCACGCCCGTCCACGACGACCCCCTGTCGCGAGAGCGCTCCCACCTCGCCGCCTCCCGTTCCGCGCTGCGCGCCATGCGCATCGACGCCGAGTCCCTGGACATCAGCGACGTCACCGCGAACTGGGTCAACGCCGCCGTCCTGGAGCGGCAGATCGAGGACCGCGTCAAGGCCCTGGCCGATCTCAGCGACACCCCGCTGTTCTTCGGCCGGCTCGACTACCTGCACGCGCCGGGGGCGGACCAGGCGGAGGGTGCTGAGGGCGAGCGCTTCTATATCGGGCGGCGGCATGTCCACGACGCCGACGGGGACCCGATGGTGATCGACTGGCGCGCGCCGGTGTCGCAGCCGTTCTACCAGGCGTCCAAGAAGGACCCGAAGGACGTCGAGCTGCGCCGCCGCTTCGGGTACACCGGCGGCGACATCACCGCCTACGAGGACGAGCGGCTGAGCGACCCCGCCGAGACGGCCGCCACCAGCAGCCTCCTCCAGCGGGAGATCGAACGCCCCCGCGTCGGCCCGATGCGGGACATCGTGGCGACCATCCAGCCCGAGCAGGACGAGATCGTGCGCGCCGGGCTCTCCGGCTCGGTCTGTGTGCAGGGCGGCCCCGGCACCGGGAAGACCGCCGTCGGCCTGCACCGGGTGGCGTACCTGCTGTACGCGCACCGCGAGCGGCTCGCCCGCACCGGCACCCTCGTCATCGGCCCGAACCGGTCCTTCCTGCACTACATCGAGCAGGTGCTGCCGGCCCTCGGCGAGCTGGCCGTGCGGCAGGCCACGGTCGACGACCTGGTGGCGCATGTGGAGGTGCGCGGTACCGACGAGGCGGCGACGGCGGTGGTCAAGGGCGATGCCCGGATGGCCGAGGTGCTGCGCCGGGCCCTGTACTCCCACGTCGCCGCGGTGACCGAGCCGGTCGTCGTGGTGCGAGGCTCCCGCCGCTGGCGGGTACCGGTGTACGAACTGCAGGACCTGGTACAGGAGTTGCTGGACCGGGACATCCGGTACGGGGCGGCCCGCGAGGCGCTGCCGCAGCGGATCGCGCACGCGGTGCTGGTGCAGATGGAGCGGGCGGGCGAGGCGCCGGACGACCGGGTGCAGAACACGGTGGCGCGCAACGCCGCGGTGAAGGCGTGCGTGAAGGAGGTCTGGCCCGCCGTCGACCCGGCCAGGCTCGTGCTGCGGCTGCTGTCGGACGCGGAGTTCCTCGCGGCGCACGCCGACGGGCTGCTCACGGCGGAGGAGCAGAAGGCCGTGCTGTGGACGAAGCCGGCCCGGTCGGTACGGACCGCCAAGTGGTCGGCGGCGGACGCGGTGCTGATCGACGAGGCGACCGACCTGGTCGAGCGGACGCACTCCCTCGGGCACGTCGTCCTGGACGAGGCGCAGGACCTCTCCCCCATGCAGTACCGGGCGGTGGGCCGGCGCTGCACCACCGGCTCCGCAACCGTCCTCGGCGACCTGGCGCAGGGCACCACGCCGTGGGCCACCCGCAGCTGGCGGGAGGCCCTGTCCCACCTGGGCAAGGACGCGGCGGTGGTGGAGGAGCTGACCGCCGGCTTCCGCGTGCCGACGGACGTCATCGCGTACGCCTCGCGCCTGCTGCCGCACATCGCGCCGGGGCTCACGCCGGTAGCGTCCATCCGGGAGAACCCCGGCTTCTTCGAGATCCGCGCGTCCAGGGACGGCACGGCGGACGTGGTGGCGGCCTGCCGGGAGCTGCTGGAACGGGAGGGCTCGACCGGCCTGATCGCCGCCGACGCGCGCGTCCCGGAACTGGCGGAGGCGCTGACGGCGGCGGGCATCGGCCACCTCTCCCCCGGCGAGGAGACCACCGCCGAGACCCGGCTGACCCTGGTCCCGGCCTCGCTGGCCAAGGGCCTGGAGTACGACTACGTGGTCCTGGACGAGCCCCGCGCGGTGGTCGACGGCGAACCGGACGAGCGGACCGGCCTGCGCCGCCTGTACGTGTGCCTGACCCGAGCGGTGTCGGGCCTGGTCGTCACGCACGCGACGGCACTGCCGGAGCAGTTGGCCTAGGCCCTGTCGCTCAGGTCCCGAGCACCCGCCGCCACTCGCCGACCGCGTCCGCCGACACCGGTCCGGCCCACCCCCGGGGGCGGGCCGCGCCGCCGATGTGGAAGCCGTCGACGCCTCCGTCGAGCAGGGCGGGTACATGGTCGAGGCGCAGGCCGCCGCCGACGAGGAGCTGCTGCTCGTAGCCGGGTTCGCCCTGTCGCGCGGCCTCGGCGAGGAGGACCGGCAGGCCGGCGTCGACACCGGCGGCCGAGCCGGCCGTCAGGTAGGTGTCCAGACCGGGGAAGTCCGCGAGCCGCTTGCGCAGGGCGCCCCGGTCGGCGGCGTTGTCGACGGCCCGGTGGAACGTCCACCGGCAGCCGTGCAGCACCACCGCGAGCCGCTCGACCGCGTCCAGGTCGACGTCCCCGTCCGCGTCGAGGAACCCCAGCACGAACTGGTCGGCGCCCGCCTCCCGCAGCTCGGCCGCGGTCCGCACCAGCGCGGTCACGTCCCCCGCGGCGAACCCGTCCGCGAGCCGCAGCATCACCCGTACGTCGATGTCGACGGCGGCACGGATCGCGGTGACGGTCGCGGCCGACGGGGTGAGCCCGTCGGCCGCCATGTCGGTGACGAGTTCGAGGCGGTCCGCGCCTCCGGCCTGTGCGGCGACGGCGTCCTCGACGTCGAGGGCGATCACCTCCAGGACTGCACGCTTGCTCATGGGGCCCCTCTTCGTCGGCGGCTGCGGCCTGCTGCGGGTGGTACAGGTCTAGTCCAATCACAGCCTACGCGCCGGAGGGCCGCCCCGCCGCAGGGACCGGCCCGCGCCGGTCCGGCTCAGCCGAAGATGTCCAGTTCCCGCTCCTCGACCCCGGCCAGTTCGTACGCCGCGCCGCCAGCCGGACGCCCCGCGTACAGCCGTACGAGGGTGGCGGCGTCGCCGATGAACCGCCCCGGCGGACGCTCCCCGCTCACCTCCCCCAGCTTCAGCGGCTCGTCCACGTCGTCGAGGTCGGCGTGGAGCGGGACGTGGCCGAGGGCGCGGGTGACCGAGGCGAGCAGCGCCAGCGCGTCCGGCAGCGAGCGCCCGGCGTACGCGCCCGGCTCACCGAGGGCCTCACGGACGTCCCCGGCGTGCACCCACTCGCCGAGTGCGAGGGTGTCCAGCACGCCGCCCGCCGCCGCGATCACCGGCCCGGCGCCGGTCAGCCCGCGCTCCAGCTCGTCGACGATCTCGGCAGCGCTCCACCCGGCCCGCTCGGCGATGTCCCGGTCGTTGGACGCGGGCGAGAAGACGCCCTTCTCGAAACGGTTCTCGACCACCCTCAGCAGCGCGGACGAACAGTGCGCCAGCACGTCCCGCACGGTCCAGCCCGGACACGCCGGCACCGCCCGCGCGAAGTCCTCTTCCGCCCTGGACCGCAGCAGCGGCACCAGGTCGTCCCGCTCGGTGGTCAGCAGCCGTCCGGGCAGCTCGGGGTCGCGTACGTCGCGCACATCGGCAGGAGTCGTCATGGGGGCCACGCTAGGGGCGCGGGCCCGCCCGCGGGAGAAGGCCCGGGTGAGAAGGGGGCCGGGCGAGAACGGGGCCGGGCGAGAATGGGATCGGGTGAGAATGGGCTCATGGCCGATCTCGACGCCCTCCGCTCGCGCTGGGTGCGCACCCTGCTCGCGTCGCGCGAGGACGCCTGCTTCCCCGACCCGTACCGGTACGCCGACGCGCTGCTGCGCCTCTGGTCCGAGCCGCAGCGCCGCTACCACACCGTGGAGCACCTCACCGCGGTCCTCGACCACGTCGACACGCTCCGCGAGTACGCCGCCGATCCCGACGTGGTCCGGCTGGCGGCCTGGTTCCACGACGCCGTGTACCTGCCGGAGCGGTCCACCAACGAGGAGCGGTCGGCGCGGCTGGCCGAACGGGCGCTCCCGGAGGCCGGGGTGGACCCGGAGCGGACCGCCGAGGTGGCGCGGCTCGTGCGGCTCACCGTCACGCACGATCCGGCCGACGGCGACCGCGACGGAGAGGTGCTCTGCGACGCGGACCTCGCGATCCTCGCCGCGCCGCCCGCCGCGTACGCCGCCTACACCGCCGCCGTACGCCAGGAGTACCACTTCGTGCCGGACGCCGGCTTCCGGTCCGGACGCGCCGCGGTCCTGCGGCAACTGCTCGGCCTGCCACGGCTGTTCCGCACCCCGTACGGGCGGCGCGAGTGGGAGGCGGCCGCCCGCGCCAACCTCAGCGCCGAGCTGGCCGAGCTGACCCGGCCGGCCGGGCCGGCCCAGCCGGAAAACACGTCGCCGGGCGCGCCCCCGGCCCCGTAACCTCCGCGCCATGCGGGAATCGGGCGGGGACCAGGTACAGGCAGCGGTCGCGGGCGCCGTCGCGGCGCTGCGCACGGCGACGGACCAGGACTGGTCCGCGACCCGGGCGGGCGGCCTCGACTGGAACGTGCGGGAGACGGCGGCACACGTCGCCGGGTGCCTCGTCGCCTACGCCGGACAGCTCGCCGTGCGGGCCACCGACTCCTACGTCCCCTTCGACCACGGCCTGGAGGAGGGCACGGACAACGACGGCACCCTGCGGGTCGTCGAGGCGATGGGCGCGCTGCTCGCCGCCGCCGTCCGCGCCGCGCCGCGCGACGCCCGCGGCTACCACCCGTACCCCCACCGGAGCGCGGACCGCGAGGGCTTCGCCGCGATGGGCATCACCGAGGCGGTGCTGCACACGTACGACATGGCCGGGGGGCTCGGCGTGGCGTACGCGCCGTCCGCCGGGATCTGCTCGTACGTCCTCACCCGGATCTTTCCCCACGTGCGGCCGGGCGCCGACCCCTGGGAGACGCTGCTGTGGGCCACCGGCCGCGGCGACCTGCCGGGGCGGCCCCGGGTGACCGCGTGGAAGTGGTGCAACAACCTGGTGCTGACCACCGAGCGGCTCACCCTCGAAGGCGTCACCCCCGCCGTCGCCGGCGACCTCTCCCTGGGTGGCGACGGCGGCCACGCCTGGCTCGGCGGCGGCCCCGTCGACGGCACCCGCGAGGGCGCCGGGATGGTCGCGAAGGCGTACGAGGCGGGGGTGCTCCGCCCGGAGTGGGGGATGTACACGCTGGTCCGCCGCACGGACGACCTGGCGGTCGGCGCCATGGGCTGGCACGGGCCGCCGGACGAGGACGGCCGCGTCGAGATCGGCTACGACCTCGTCGAACCGGCCCGCGGCCACGGGTACGCGACCGAGGCACTGCGCGCGCTGTCCGCCTGGGCGCTGGCCCGCGAGGACGTCACCGCCGTGTTCGCGCGCACCGAACCCGGCAACACACCCTCGCGGCGGGTCCTCGAACGCGCCGGTTTCGTCCGGGTCCGCACGGACGACGAGGAGTGGCTCGCCTACGAACTGCGGGGCTGATCCCGGCGTTTGCGGCGGCGCAGGCCCGCCGCGTGCAGCAGCCGCACCACCTCGCGGCTGCCGACCTCCACCGCACCGGCCCGCACGGCGTCCGCGTACCGCTGCGCGGGCAGATCGTAGTGGTCGCGGTCGAAGGCCCGGCGGGGGACATCGAGGCCGCGCGCGAAGGCGTGCAGCTCGTCGTAGGAGACGTCGCTGACCAGGTGCGACCAGAGGCGGCCGTGGCCCGGCCAGGTGGGCGGGTCTATGTAGACGGTCACGGGGCGGCGACGCTCACGAGGCGGCACCGCCGCCGATGGCCGCGCCCAGCGAGCCCACGGGCGCGACCCGCACCCCGGCCTCGCTGCACACCCAGTGCGGGTCGGCCCCCAGCTCCGGGTCGACGTCCAGGGCGTGCGGGTCGCCGGAGCCGCACACCGGGCACAGCGGCCACCGCCCGTACCGCTCCAGGAGCGCGTCCTGCACGTCCTGCGCGACCAGCCCGGCGACGAAGGGCGCGCCGTCCGGCCACTGCTCCACCCACCACCGCCGCTGGACGACGGACTCCTCGACCAGCGACACCACGTCGGCCTCGGCGACCTCACCGGCGACGAGATCGGCGAGGACGCGGGCGCGCGCGGAGTGCAACGCCTGTTCAAGGGGGCTGATGGGGTCCATGCCTCCATTGTGCGCGCTCTTGACCCGCACCCGGAACGAAAATACCTTCCAGAGGTGACCGAGGGAGTGAAGGAAACTTTCGCACCGCCGCCCGCGCCGCAGCCCGCCGCCCTCGTGGCCAAGGTGCGCACCCTGGCGCCGTCGATGACCCGGTCCATGCAGCGGGTCGCCGAGGCCGTCGCGCACGACCCGGCGGGCTGTGCCGCGCTCACCGTCACCGGTCTCGCGGAGCTGACCGGCACCAGCGAGGCGACCGTCGTGCGCACCGCCCGGCTGCTCGGCTACCCCGGCTACCGTGATCTGCGGCTCGCCCTCGCCGGGCTCGCCGCCCAGCAGCAGTCCGGGCGCGCGCCCGCCCTCACCACGGACATCGCGGTCGACGACCCCCTCGCCGACGTCGTCGCGAAACTCGCCTACGACGAGCAGCAGACCCTCGCCGACACGGCGGCCGGTCTCGACACCGGGCAGCTCGGCGCGGCGGTCACCGCACTCGCGGGCGCGCGGCGTACGGACGTGTACGGCATCGGGGCGTCGGGGCTGGTCGCCCAGGACCTCACGCAGAAGCTGCTGCGGATCGGGCTGATAGCCCACGCCCACAGCGATCCGCACCTCGCCGTCACCAACGCGGTGCAGTTGCGCGCCGGGGACGTCGCCGTCGCCGTCACCCACTCCGGGTCGACGGGCGACGTCATCGAGCCGTTGCGCGTCGCCTTCGAACGCGGTGCCACGACGATCGCCGTGACGGGGCGTCCCGACGGGCCGGTGACGCAGTACGCCGATCATGTGCTGACCACGTCCACGGCCCGGGAGAGCGAGTTGCGGCCCGCGGCCATGTCCTCCCGGACGGGGCAGTTGCTGGTGGTGGACTGTCTGTTCGTGGGGGTGGCGCAGCGGACGTACGCGGTGGCGGGGCCGGCGCTGTCCTCCTCCTACGAGGCATTGGTCCACCGGCATGGGGCGCGTCGCAGCAGGGCTTGACCGTGCGTGAGCGGCCGGCGGGCCGTCGTGGCTCGTCGCGCCCACGCGGCGGAGCCGCATATCGATACAGTCCCGCGCCCCCAGGTAAGTCGTCCCTCCCCGCGTCGAGAACGAACCGGAAAGAGCCGTCACGCCATGACCTCCACCCCCCACCGCCCCGACGACCTCCGCTCCCAGCTCGGGGCCCTCTCCACCGAAGCCTTCCGGGCGGATCTCGCCGAGATCGACCGGCTCCCCACCCTCGACATCGCCCGGATCATGAACGGCGAGGACGGGCGGGTCGCCGCCGCCGTCGCGGCGCGGCTCCCCGAGATCGCCGCCGTCATCGACGCCGTAGCCGAGCGGATGGGGCGGGGCGGGCGGCTCGTGTACGCCGGGGCCGGGACCGCCGGGCGGCTCGGGGTGCTGGACGCCTCCGAGTCCCCGCCGACCTTCAACACCGCGCCCGGCCAGGTCGTCGGGCTGATCGCGGGCGGCCCCGGTGCCATGGTCTCCTCCGTGGAGGGGGCCGAGGACTCCGCCGAGCTGGCCCGCGCCGATCTCGACGCGCTCGGGCTGGTGGCGGAGGACACGGTGATCGGGATCTCCGCGTCGGGCCGCACCCCGTACGCCGTCGGGGCCGTCGAGCACGCCCGTGCGCTCGGCGCGCTGACCGTGGGGCTCGCGGGCAACGAGGGCAGTGCGCTGGGCGACGCGGCCGAGCACCGCGTCGAGGTCGTCACCGGGCCGGAGCTGATCACCGGCTCCACCCGGCTGAAGGCGGGCACGGCGCAGAAGCTGGTGCTCAACATGGTCTCGACGATCACGATGATCCGGCTGGGCAAGACGTACGGGAACCTGATGGTCGACGTGCGGGCCTCCAACGAGAAGCTGCGCGCCCGGTCGCGGCGGATCGTCGCCCTCGCCACGGGGGCCGGGGACGACGAGATCGAGCGGGCCCTGGACGCCGCCGGGGGCGAGGTCAAGCACGCCGTGCTGATCCTGCTGGCCGGGGTGGACGGCCCGACGGCCGCCCGCCTTCTGGAGGACTCCGGCGGCCGGCTGCGTGCCGCGCTGGCGGCGACGGGCGAGTGAGCCGCAGGCTCGGGGCGTGCACAACGAGCCCCGAGCCACCGCCGCCGCCCTGCTCCCCCTGGTCGGCGGCCCCGCCAACGTCGTCTCCCTCGCCCACTGCGTCACCCGGCTGCGGCTCGTCCTGGCCGACCGGACAGCCGTACGCGACGCCGAGCTGCGAGCCCTGCCCGGGGTGCTGGGCGTGGTGGAGGACGGGCCGTCGTACCAGGTGGTGCTGGGGCCGGGGGCGGTCGGGCGGGTGACGGAGGCGTTCGAGGAGCTGCTGGACGCCGGGCGGGGTGACAGCGCCGAGCAGCTCGCCCGGCGCGGCGCGGAGCTGAGGGCGCGGCACAAGGAACGCAACGCCACCCCGGTGAAGACGGCCCTGCGCCGGGTCGCGGACATCTTCGTCCCGCTGATCCCCGCGCTGATCGGCTGCGGCATCCTCGCGGGCGTCGCCGGGCTGCTGCGCACCCTGGAGCTGCTGCCCGGCCTGACCCCGGCGCTCACCGCGCTCTCCGCCGCGTTCATGGCGCTGATCGCGGTGTTCGTCGGGTACAACACCGCCAAGGTGTTCGGCGGCACCCCGGTGCTGGGCGGCGCGGTCGCCGCCGTCGTCGTCCATCCCGGCGTGGCGGAGGTGACGGCGTTCGGCACGCCGCTCGCCCCCGGCCAGGGCGGGGTGCTCGGCGCGCTCGCGGCGGCGGCCCTCGGCTGTTGCGTGGAGAAGTGGTGCCGCGCCCGGCTCCCCGGCACCCTCGACGTGCTGCTCACCCCGACCCTGACCGTCCTGGTCGCCGGACTCGCCACGCTCTACGTCCTGATGTACGCGGCCGGCGAGGTCGCGACGGCCGTCGGCACGGCGGCGACCTGGCTGCTGGAGACGACGGGCGCGCTGGCCGGCCTGCTCCTCGGCGGGCTCTTCCTCCCCCTCGTGATGCTCGGTCTGCACCAGGCGCTGATCCCGCTGCACACCACCCTCATCGAACAGCAGGGCCACACCGTCCTGCTGCCGCTGCTGGCCATGGCGGGCGCGGGCCAGGTCGGCGCGGCGCTCGCGGTGTACGTCCGGCTGCGCCACGACACGTCGCTGCGTACGACGATCAGGTCCGCGCTCCCCGCCGGCCTGCTCGGCGTCGGCGAACCCCTGATCTACGGCGTCTCCCTCCCCCTCGGCCGGCCCTTCGTCACGGCGTGCGTCGGCGGGGCGGCGGGCGGCGCGTTCGTCGGGCTGTTCGCGATGCTCAGCACCGAGGTCGGGTCGACGGCGATCGGCCCGTCCGGCTGGGCGCTCTTCCCGCTGCTCGCCGGGGACGCCGGTCCGGCGTGGACGGCGGGGGTGTACGGGGGCGGGCTGCTGACGGGGTACGTGGTCGGTTTCGCGGTGACGTACGTCTTCGGCGGGCTGCGCCGGGCGGACCCGGTCGGTGCCGTGTGCGACTCTGGAGGACATGAACCACGCCCAGCTGACCGCCCTGGGCCGCGCCCTGCGTCTCCTCGGTGAGCACGGGGACGCCCTGGGCGCCGACACCCCCGACGCCAAGCTGCACGAGATCCGGGAAGACCTGCGCCGCGCCGTGGAGCGGCTGGACGAGAGCGTCTCGACGGCGGCCCCCAGCACCCGCTGCCGCGAGCACCCAGGCGGCCCGGTCGACGAGGCCGCCCCCGATCTGTGCCTGCTGTGCGAGACCCGCCGCCGGTCGGCGCGGCGCGCGGAGTACGGCGGCGGCCCGGCCCCGCAGCAGCCCGCCGAACCGGCCCCGTCCCGGTACGGAGTGCGCGGCGACCGCCCCCAGCCCCAGCAGCGCTGGCTGCCGGAGGCGTGGAACGGCCAGGCGTGGCAGCTGTGCGGCACGCCGCGCCGCGACCGCCGCGAGGCCGAGCTGTACCTCGCGGCGCAGCGCCGTGGCCCCCGCCCCGCGTCGGCCTACCGGCTCGTCCACGAGTTCACCGACTACGAGGTGCTGCGGACCTGGGGCGTCCCGATGCGGGTCGATCCCGAGCCGATGTCCTAGGAGTCTGATCGGAGCAGGGGCAGGGCGGTGAGTTCCTGGTCCTTCCAGAGCCGCCGGGTCGTCTCCTCCGGGTAGGGGACGACGGCGGGCTCGGCGTCCAGGACCTGGACGAGCCGCTGTTCGAAGTCGTACGCCGCCCAGCCCGGGTCGCCGGTGCGCGCGAACCCCGTCCAGGACGCCCGCATGTACGTGGAGAGCGCCAGCGTCTCCTCGTCGGGTTCCGTCCCGGCGAAGAGCAGGGCGCCCAGGTCGGCGTGGTAGGTGTCGAAGAGCAGCGGCAGGTCGAGGGCGTGGCAGGCGCCGAGGCCGCCGCCGTTGCCGGGGGCGGGCCAGGTCAGTTCGTAGGCGTGGGCCCGGCCGCCGCCCGCGAGGTGCGCCTCGGCCAGCCGCATCGTGGGTACGGCGAACAGCCAGTCCGTCTGCACCTTCTCGTACAGCTCGCCGGGGCCCGCGGCCGGGAACGCGGCCCGGTAGGCGGCCTCCCCGTCGGGCCCGGGGGCGTACATCCGCAGCGCGGCCGTCGCCCGGTCCTCGCCGATCCGGCCGTGCTGTCCGGCCATGGCGGTGAAGAGCCGGAACTCGTCGCGGTTGTGGCCGACGAGCAGGTCCACGTCGGCCGAGGCGCCCGCGGCCAGCGCCCGCCACGGCAGCTCCGGCAGCAGTTCGCCGTCGATCACCGGCGAGTACGGCGTCACCGTGGGCGCGGCCTGCCCCCAGCGGTCGGTGTACCCGAGCATCTTCGCGGCGAGGGTCTGCCCGGCCGTGACCAGCTTCGTCGGGGCCACCTCCGACAGGTCGGCGACGGTGGGCGCGAGGCCCAGCTCGGCGGCGAGGGCGGTGCCGATGTCCCGGGCCAGTGCGTCGGAGAAGAACGTGCCCGGCACGCTCTGCAGGACCGCCCGCCGGAACAGCCCGGCCGCGCGCGGCATCGACAGCAGCGCCGCGATGGAACCGGCGCCCGCGGACTCGCCGAAGACGGTGACCCGGTCGGGGTCGCCGCCGAACGCCTCGATGTTCTGCTGCACCCAGACGAGCGCGGCGATCTGGTCGAGCAGGCCCCGGTTGGCGGGGGCGTCCTCGATCCGGGCGAACCCCTCCATGCCGACGCGGTAGTTGAAGGTGACGACGACGAGGTCGCCGTC
Organism: Streptomyces sp. CRN 30; assembly: GCF_034105845.1. Taxonomy (NCBI): domain Bacteria; kingdom Bacillati; phylum Actinomycetota; class Actinomycetes; order Kitasatosporales; family Streptomycetaceae; genus Streptomyces; species Streptomyces sp. CRN 30. The sequence continues at coordinate 19,045 of NZ_JAVRHI010000275.1, forward strand.
GGCGGCGATGCGGCGGGCGTCGTAGCCGGGGCTGGAGCCGTGGCCCATCTTGTAGGCGCCGCCGTAGATCCACACCATGACCGGGCGGCGTGCGGCCGGGTCGGCGTCGGGGGTCCAGACGTTGGCGGTCAGCCAGTCGTCGCCCTCGGTCGCGGTGCGCTGCCCGGCGACCCCGAGGTCCTGCGGGGGCGGCGGGCCGAAGGCGTACGCCTCCCGGACGCCGTCCCAGGGGCGCCGCTGCCGCGGGGCGGCGAACCGGGCGTCGCCGACCGGGGGTTCGGCGTAGGGGACGCCGCGGAAGACGGCCAGGCCGTCCTCGCGGCGTCCGCGTACCGCACCGGCCGCGGTGCGCACCACCGGTCCGGGTGTCGTCTCGCTGTCCGTCATCGACCGCTCCTCACGGGTCGCCGCTGATCGTCCACGGGCCGGTGACCGTCGACCGGCCGGTGATCTCCCGGGACCCTACGCCGCGGCCGGACGGCGGTTCAGCTGAGGGTCTTCAGCGCGGCGGCGTCGTAGGGGGTCAGTTCGTCGAAGCGGCCGGTCAGGACCTTCTCGGCCCACCGCGGGTCGTGGAGCAGGGCGCGGCCGACGGCGACGAGGTCGAACTCGTCGCGCTCCATGCGGTCCAGGAGGTTGTCGATGTCGTGGACGCCGGAGCCCTCGCCGCGGAACGCCTTCTGGAAGACGCCGTCGAGGCCGACCGAGCCGACGGTGATGGTGGGCTTGCCGGTGAGCTTCTTGGTCCAGCCGGCCAGGTTGAGGTCGCTGCCCTCGTACTCCGGGCGCCAGTAGCGGCGGGTGGAGGCGTGGAAGGCGTCGACGCCGGCCTCCACGAGCGGGGCGAGGACCGACTCCAGCTCCTCGGGGGTCTCGCCGAGGCGGGCGTCGTAGAAGCCCTCCTTCCACTGCGAGTAGCGGAAGACGACGGGGAAGCCCGGGGAGACCTGGTCGCGTACGGCGGCCACGATCTCGGCGGCGAACCGCGCGCGGGAGACCGGGTCGCCGCCGTAGGCGTCGGTGCGGCGGTTGGTGCCGGCCCACAGGAACTGGTCGATGAGGTAGCCGTGGGCGCCGTGGATCTCCACGCCGTCGAAGCCGATCCGCTCGGCGTCGGCGGCGGCCCGCGCGAACGCGGCGATGACGTCGTCGATGTCCTGCTGGGTCATCGCCTTGCCGGTGACCTCGTCGGAGCCGACGCGGATGCCGGACGGGCCGATGGCGGGGGCCTCCGGGAACGGCGGGTCACCGGCGGTGCGGACCATGCCGATGTGCCAGATCTGCGGCATGATCGTGCCGCCCGCCGCGTGCACCGCCTCGACGACCTTCGCCCAGCCCGCGAGCGGCTCCTCGCCGTGGAACCGCGGCACCCGGTCGCTCAGCCCGGCGGAGGGGTGACCGACGTACGTCCCCTCCGTCACGATCAGTCCGACACCGGCGGCGGCGCGGCGGGCGTAGTACGACAGGACGTCCTCGCCCGGGACGCCGTCCGGCGAGAACATCCGGGTCATCGGCGCCATCGCGATGCGGTTCGGCACGGTCAGGCCGTTGATCGTGGTGGGGCGGGAGAGGATCTCGGCCGCGCGGGAGGCGGTGCCGGGGGCGGTGGCGGTCACGTGGGGGCTCCTCGGACTGTGTGAGGGGGATAGCACCGGTCGGTATGTGCACGCGCATACAACACGCGTCTCCCGCACAACCGGCTCCCCGCCGCCCCCATTCCGCCGCTCCGGCATCTGTGGCCCGGGTCACGCGCGTGTCCCCGGAAAAGCCCGAGGGCGGCACCCCCTGTCAGACAGGGGGTGCCGCCCTCGGTCACGCTACGGACGGATCCGATCCCAAAAGGATCAGAAGTCCATGTCACCGCCCGGCATGCCGCCCGGGGCGCCCGCCGCGGCGGCCTTCTCCGGCTTGTCGGCGATGACGGCCTCGGTGGTGAGGAACAGCGCGGCGATGGAGGCGGCGTTCTGCAGCGCGGAACGGGTCACCTTCGCCGGGTCGATGATGCCCTCGGCGATCATGTCCACGTACTCACCGGACGCGGCGTTGAGGCCGTGGCCGACGGTGAGGTTGCGGACCTTCTCCACCACGACGCCGCCTTCGAGACCACCGTTGACGGCGATCTGCTTCAGCGGGGCCTCCAGGGCGAGCTTCACGGCGTTGGCGCCGGTCGCCTCGTCACCGTCGAGCTCCAGCTTCTCGAAGACCTGGGAGGCCTGGAGCAGGGCCACGCCGCCACCGGCGACGATGCCCTCCTCGACGGCCGCCTTCGCGTTGCGGACGGCGTCCTCGATGCGGTGCTTGCGCTCCTTGAGCTCCACCTCGGTGGCGGCACCGGCCTTGATGACCGCGACGCCGCCGGCGAGCTTCGCCAGGCGCTCCTGCAGCTTCTCGCGGTCGTAGTCCGAGTCGCTGTTCTCGATCTCGGCGCGGATCTGGTTGACCCGGCCGGCGACCTGGTCGGCGGAGCCGGCACCGTCGACGATGGTGGTCTCGTCCTTGGTGATGACGACCTTGCGGGCCTTGCCCAGGAGGTCCAGGGAGGCGTTCTCCAGCTTGAGACCGACCTCCTCGGAGATGACCTCGCCACCGGTGAGGATGGCGATGTCGCCGAGCATGGCCTTGCGGCGGTCGCCGAAGCCCGGGGCCTTGACGGCCACGGACTTGAAGGTGCCGCGGATCTTGTTGACGACCAGCGTCGACAGGGCCTCGCCCTCGACGTCCTCGGCGATGATCAGCAGCGGCTTGCCGCCCTGCATGACCTTCTCCAGGAGCGGGAGCAGGTCCTTGACGTTGGAGATCTTGGAGTTGGCGATCAGGATGTACGGGTCGTCGAGGACGGCCTCCATACGCTCCATGTCGGTGGCGAAGTACGCCGAGATGTAGCCCTTGTCGAAGCGCATACCCTCGGTGAGCTCCAGCTCCAGACCGAAGGTCTGGGACTCCTCGACGGTGATGACGCCTTCCTTGCCGACCTTGTCCATGGCCTCGGCGATCAGCTCGCCGATCTGGGTGTCGGCGGCGGAGATGGAGGCCGTGGAAGCGATCTGCTCCTTGGTCTCGACATCCTTCGCCTGCTCCAGAAGGGCGGCGGAGACGGCCTCGACGGCCTTCTCGATACCGCGCTTCAGGGCCATCGGGTTGGCGCCGGCCGCGACGTTGCGCAGGCCTTCCTTGACCAGGGCCTGGGCGAGAACGGTCGCGGTGGTCGTACCGTCGCCGGCGACGTCGTCCGTCTTCTTGGCGACTTCCTTGACCAGCTCGGCGCCGATCTTCTCGTACGGGTCCTCGAGCTCGATCTCCTTGGCGATGGAGACACCATCGTTGGTGATCGTGGGCGCGCCCCACTTCTTCTCGAGGACGACGTTGCGGCCCTTGGGGCCGAGCGTCACCTTGACGGCGTCCGCGAGCTGGTTCATGCCGCGCTCGAGGCCGCGCCGCGCCTCCTCGTCGAACGCGATGATCTTGGCCATGTGAAGTGGTCCCTCCAGGACTGGGGGTGATTCCTTCGGACCGCGCCCGCGCCCGCGACGGACG